>JBBSIY010000120.1:0-8888 GCA_038257785.1 Lysobacterales bacterium | reverse complement strand
GAGGTAGCAGTCGATAGCGGCGATGGACGCTTGAGCGCCGCCGGATTGAACGGTGAGCTGCGCTGGACGACACACGGGACTGCGCAAGCGAGTCGTCTCGATTGGCGTGCAATTAATGTCTATGGAATTGCGCTTGGTCCCGCGCAGCTGAATGTCAGCAGTCGTTTGGGCGACTTCCAAATAATCGCCCCGGTTGCCGTGGCGGCAGTCGGAGGAACGCTGGAGTTGCAGCAGCTGCGTTGGCAGCCGAGCGCCGAATCAGATGCCGATGGTTCGCAGTTTGAGCTGGCACTTGCCTTGTCTGATCTCGACCTAGCATCGCTGAGCGCGCAGTTCGGCTGGCCACCCTTCGCCGGCAAACTGAGCGGGCGGCTGCCCAAGGCGAGCTATATCGGCGACACGCTTAGCCTCGATGGCGCGCTAGAAATTGATGTGTTCGATGGTCAGCTGCGAATCGACGGTTTAACGCTTGAGCGGCCGTTTGGCGTTGCGCCAACGCTGGGTGCCAACATCGCAATGCGCGGACTGGATATGCAGCCACTCACAGCGGCGTTTGGGTTTGGCGAAATCACCGGCCGCATGGATGGCGATATTGGCCAACTGCGGCTAGTGGATTGGGAGCCCGTGGCATTCGATGCGCACTTCCGCACGGTCGCGCGGAAAGGTGTGAAGCGGCGCATCAGTCAGCGCGCGGTGAACGACCTGTCCAGCGTCGGCGGGGGCTTTGCGGGCGGTCTCCAGGGCAGCGCGCTGCGCGTATTCGATAGTTTTGGCTACAGCGAGATTGCGCTTGGCTGTCGCTTGCGCAACAACGTATGCCAGATGCGCGGCATTGACGCCTCTCCAGAAGCCGACCGCAAAGCAGGTTCATCTGGCGCTGGCTACACTGTGGTGGAGGGCTCTGGTCTGCCGCGCATAACCGTCAATGGTTTTGCACGGCAGGTCGATTGGCCAGTGCTGGTGGCGCGACTGAAGGCGGTCAGCGAAGGGCAGTCGCCGCGCATCGAATAGCCAGATCCAGAATTGTGCAAGCGTTTTCAAACTCCGCAGTGCGACAAACACAGCTGCGGCAAACGGTCATTCAATAAAACGGGAGTTGCTATGCGCAAGTCGATTTTTGCCCTGCTGACGGCAGGCCTAGTGCTTACCGCCTGCGTCACCATCAACGTCTACTTTCCTGCTGCAGAAGCTGAGCAGGCCGCGCGTGAGTTTGTCGAAAAGGTGCTGGGCGACAAGCCGACTGACTCTGCACCAAGCGAAGCGACGCCGGTGAAGCAAGAGCCATCGCCGGGTCTTGGTCTGCTCAGCTTCTTCATCGCCGACGCCCATGCGCAAAGCGCCGACATTTCAATCCGGACGCCGGCCATCAAGGCAATACAGGATCGTATGGCTGAGCGCTTTCAGGCTCAGCTTTCGGCCGGGTTTGACAGCGGTGCGCTGGGGTTCGGCAACGACGGTTTAATTGTCCTGCGTGACCCGGCCAAGGTCGGTCTGCGCGATCGAGCGACCTTTAATCAAGCCCTGGCTGACGATAATCGTGACCGCGCCGCGGTGTATCGCGAGATAGCGGTCGCCAACGGCCATCCCGAGTGGGAAGCGCAGATCCGCGACACCTTTGCCAAGCAGTGGATTAGCAGCGCCCGCAGCGGCTGGTGGTATCAGAATGCGGCAGGCAGCTGGGTGCAAAAATAAGCAGCTGTAGACATGCGTTACCTGCAATTGAGCCGCGCGCTTTGCGGTTCGCCCACCGTCGTCTGATCGTCGATATCGAGCATGCCAATAGACGACGCTGAGACCCAGCAACTGCCTACGGTTGACGGCTACCGCGTGGAGGCGGTTGTCGGCCGTGGTGGCATGGCGAGCGTTTACCTAGCGCGTCAGCTTTCCTTGGATAGGCAGGTGGCGATCAAGGTGATGGCGGCGGACGCGAGCGAGAGTGCCACGCATTCAGCGCGTTTTGAGCACGAGGCGCGCGTTATCGCGAGGTTGGAGCATCCGGGTATCGTCGGCATCCATGAGGTCGGCCGCCTAGCCGATGGGCGATTGTTTTACGTGATGCCGCACCTGCCGAATGGTGATTTGGCGCAGCGCGATCTGCGTACGGACGAGGCGGCCATCCTGCGCATTCTTCGCCTGCTGCTGCAGGCGCTGGGCTACGCGCACGCGCACGGCGTGGTGCACCGCGACGTCAAGGCCGAAAACGTGCTGTTTGATGCGGCTGGTGGCCCGCGCTTGGCTGACTTTGGCATCGCCATCGGTCGGCGTCGTGCCACGCCGCGCATTACGCGCGAGGGCATGGCGCTGGGGTCCAGTGGCTATATGGCACCCGAGCAGGCGCGCGGCGAAGAGATTGATGGGCGGGCCGATCTCTACAGCGTCGGTGTACTTGCGTATCAGATGCTTACCGGACGCCTGCCCTTTGAGTCGGATGACGAGCTGACGTTGGCGCTGATGCATGCGCAGGACTCGCTGCCGCGACTTCCTGACAATCGCCAACATTGGCAAGTTCTGCTTGATCGAGCGATGGCGAAATGGCCTGAGCAGCGCTACGCGGATGCCGACGCAATGTTGCGCGGGCTTGATGGCGTCGAACGTTCGCTAGCTCGGGCGCAGGGCAGCCCGCTGTTGCGCATGCGGCACGTATTCGACCGGCCGCGCTTGCTTGCCGCGACGCTAGGGGCGGTAGGGGTTTTGGCAATTTCGGTGTGGCTGGTCGCGTCACGCACAGCGAGCGCGCCGTCCGCCGACTCACTATCGGCGTCGCCAACGATCGAGCAGCAAATCGCATCCGCCAATTCGCAGCTCGCGGCTGGCGCGCTGGTCGTGCCCGCTGGCGGCAATGCGGCCGAAACGTATTTAGAAGTACTGCGACAGCAGCCCGGACGTGCCGACGCCATGAACGGCCTGCGCCGGGTGTTTGCTGGTTTGGCGGAGCTGGCCGCGGCGGCAACAGAATCAGGCGACTTTAACGCGCTGCGCGAGCGCCTTCAGCAGACCGATTTGCTCGCAGATGGGCTAGGCGCGCTGGGCGACGAAGGTCGTCAGCTGGTCGCTAGCGCCGCCGCGCGCGCGCTAGAGGCGGAGGTCACACAGGCACTGGCGCTTGACGATACGCAACGCGTGAAGCGCGGGCTGGACCGCTTCGTCGAGTTCGATCTTGATGCCGGTCCCGTGCAGGCCCTAGTCGCGCGCGCGCAGCCGGTTGCGAAGCCAGTACAGGAGGCGACTGCGGTGGTTCCGCAACGCGGCGGCGTACCGCAGCGGACGCAGTCTGCCCAGTCTGCGCTAGTCACCGTCGGCGAATATCGACGCTTTGCAGCAGCGAGCGGCCGACCACCTGCTCGCTGTCGCGCACGGATGTCGCCGCTACAGCTGCTCGACAAGCGCGACTGGCGTGAACCGGGATTTCCGCAGTCCGAGTCATCGCCGGTTGTTTGCGTCAGCGTTGCGGATGCTGAAGCGTATGCCGCGTGGCTACGCTCGCAGAGCGGAGCAGCGTGGCGTCTTCCGACGCTTGATGAGCGCCGCGCAAGCGGCACGAAGAGCTCGCTTGCTGAATGGACTGCCGACTGCGTGACGACTCCCAAGTCCAATTGCAGTCGTAGAGTAGCGTTCGACGGCAAGCTCAGCGCCGAGACTTCTGCGAACGATCTGGCGCGAGAACCCACTCGCGGTTTTGACGAGGTGGGCTTTCGGTTAGTTCGCTGACGGACGGGTCGTCGAACAGTAGTTTGTTAACTCAGCGCAAGGCAAATCGCGTCGCCCACAAAAGCGAGACCCCTCACGCCTAATGTGAGCAGAAGGCCTGCACCGGCACGCCTGCCGCTATTGCTTGCATGCTCAGCCCGAACGCAGCATTTTGATCAAGTCACCGGCCGCACGCAGCCGCTCCACTGCGCCGGGCAGCGGCATGCGGATTTTCAGCTTGTCCTGTCCGTCTAGCGTGAACACTTTGGGCTGGGTTTGAATCAGCTTGATGATGGTCATGGGCTCAATGGCTGGTTTGGGCGTGAACACGATGCGCCCACCGGTTTCGCCAAGATCAAGTTTACGAATGCCTAGCGCGGTGGCGCGCAGCTTGAGTGCGGCCACCGCAAACAGATGCTTCACTTGATCAGGCAGCAGGCCGAATCGATCGATCATCTCGACCTGCAGCTCGCGCAAGCCCTCATCACTGACAGCGCTGGCGATGCGTTTGTAAAGCGTCAGCCGCGCGTGCACGTCAGGCAGGTAGTCATCGGGGATCAGCGCCGGCAGATGCAGTTCGACGTCCGCACCGTGGCGATCCGTTCCATCAACGTCTGGCAGTTTGCCCTGCTTGATCGAGCGCACCGCGCGCTCCAGCAGGTCGGTGTACAGGCTGAATCCGACTTCGGAGATCTGCCCGCTTTGCTCTTCGCCCAGCAGTTCGCCGGCGCCTCGGATTTCAAGATCGTGGGTCGCCAAGGTGAATCCTGCGCCGAGCTCGTCGAGCGCAGCGATGGCCTCCAGACGCTTCGCGGCGTCTGCGGTGATTGCCTTTTTGTCTGGTACGACGAGGTAGGCGTAGGCGCGATGATGACTGCGGCCGACGCGACCGCGCAGCTGATGCAGCTGCGCCAAGCCAAAGCGATCCGCGCGATGAATGATGATGGTGTTGGCGCTCGGAATATCGATGCCGGATTCGATAATCGTCGTGCACAGCAGCACGTTGAAGCGCTGGCGATGGAAGTCGAGCATCACCGATTCCAGCTCGCGCTCCGGCATCTGTCCGTGCGCAATGCGGATGCGGGCTTCCGGCACAAGCTCGGCTAGCTCGCGGCCCATGCGCTCAATGCTGTCGACTTCGTTGTGCAGGAAATAAACCTGTCCGCCGCGCGCCAGCTCGCGTTGAAATGCTTCCCGCAGCTGCGCGCCGTCCCACTGCACAACGAAGGTTTGTACGGCCAGACGATGGGCGGGCGGTGTGCCAATAATCGAAAGCTCGCGCAGCCCAGCCATCGCCATGTTCAAGGTGCGCGGAATGGGCGTTGCGGTGAGCGTCAGCAAATGTACTTCAGCACGCAGCGCTTTGAGCGCCTCTTTCTGGCGCACGCCGAAACGCTGTTCTTCGTCGACGACTACGAGTCCCAAGTCTTTGAACTTGGTGTCGCCCTGTAGCAGGCGATGCGTGCCGACAACGACATCGACGCGCCCATCAGCAAGCTCGGCCAGCAGCACCTTCACTTCTTTCGGCGACTTGAATCGCGACAGCACTTCGACGCGAATCGGCCAGTCGGCAAAGCGATCGCGGAAGTTGCGGTAGTGCTGTTCGGCGAGCAGCGTGGTCGGCACCAATATCGCGACCTGCCGACCCGACGAAGCGGCGGCGAATGCGGCGCGCACCGCGACTTCAGTTTTGCCAAAGCCGACGTCGCCGCAGACCACGCGGTCCATCGGCATGCTGGACGCCAAGTCCACCAGCACCGCGTCGATGGCCGATAGCTGATCGGGCGTTTCCTCGAACGGAAACTGCGCCGAAAACTGCTCATACATTGAGCGATCAGGCTGCACTGCGAGACCCGCACGGGCGTGGCGGCGCGCTTGGATATCGAGCAGCTCGGCAGCTACATCACGGACTTTCTCGGCGGCCTTTTTCTTGGCTTTTTCCCACTGCTCGCCGCCCAGCGAATGCAGCGGTGCTAGCTCGGGTGAGGCGCCGGCGTAGCGGCTGACCAGCTGCAGTTGCGATACAGGCACATATAGCTTGTCGCCCTTCGCGTAGCCAATGCATAGGAACTCCGCCGGGCTGCCGCCAACCTCTAAGAATTCGAGTCCGATGTAGCGCCCGACGCCGTGATCCTCGTGCACGATCGGCGCGCCTGGCGTGAGTTCGCTCAGGTCGCGAATAATCGCTTCCGGCTCGCGTCCCGCGCGCTTGCGACGACGCGATTGGTTGGCCCGCTCCGGGAACAGCTGGCGTTCGGTCAGCACGCACAGCGGCGGCTCGCTGATCGCGAAGCCGTCTTCCAGCGCGGCGACGGTGATCGCGTAGCGTGCGGCATCTGGCTGCACAAACGCCCGCCAGTCAGGGAGCGTATCGGGGCGCAAGTCGTGGCTCGCCAGCATGTCGATTAGCGCTTCGCGCCGCCCCGGCGAATCGGCGGCGATCAGCACGCGGCCCGGATAGCTGCTTAAAAATCCGCGCAGCGCACTGCCGCTGCTTTCGCCTTTCTGCACCAGCGGCAGAGTGGGTGCAGGCTGATCGCCCAATGTTTGCGCCTGCGCATGTCGGGCGTGCGCACTGCCAACAATTTCGATTCTCGCCCGTTGATTGAGCTGTTCACGCAGCGACTGCGGCGGCAGAAAGAGCTCGTCAGGCGGCAGCAGCGGACGTTCGACATCGTGCCGGCGTTGCTCATAGCGCTCGCCGGTTTGTGCCCAAAATGCGTCGGCCGCTTCCAGCGCGCCATCGCCGAGCAGACAGAGCGCGTCGCTGGCGAAATAGTCGAACAATGTCGCCGTGCCTGGCTTGCCGTCTTGCTCGAAAAACAGCGGCAGGTAGTATTCGATGCCGGCCGGCGCGCCGCCTTCTTTCAAGTCTTGATAGATCGCGCAGCGGCGAGGGTCGATGGGGAAGCGTTCGCGCAGCAGATTGCGCACGCGCTTGGTGCTAGCGTCATCGAGCGGAAACTCGCGGCCCGGCAGCAGGCGCACGGACTCGACCTTCTGCTGCGAGCGCTGAGTTTCGGGATCAAAACTTCTGATCGAGTCGACGTCTTCGTCCAGCAGTTCAATTCGATAGGGCTCGCGCGAGCCCATGGGATAGATATCGAGCAGCGCACCGCGCACCGCGAAGTCTCCCGGATCCAGCACCTGCGGCACATTTCTGTAACCGGCAATTTCCAGCCGCGCCTTTTCGCGATCTAGATTGAGCGTTTGCCCCACCTGCACGATTAGCGCGCTGCCGCCGACAAAGCTCGGCGGTGCCACGCGCTGCATCAGCGTCGCGACGGGCACTACCAAGACGCCGTTGGTCGCGCTGGGCAGACGGTAGAGCGTGGCGATGCGCTGCGAAACGATCTCCGGATGCGGACTGAAGGCGTCGTAGGGCAGCGTCTCCCAATCGGCGAAGTGCAGCACCGGCAGGTCAGCGGCAAAAATTGCCAGCTCGTTCTCTAGCGCGTGCGCGCTGTGGGTGTCGCGCGTGATCGCCACCAGCAGCCCGCGATGCGCAACGGCACCGCGCGCAATCGCGAGCGAGAGCGCGCTGACGCTGTGCGGTGCCTGCCAGCTGCTGCGCTGCTGACCGCTGCGCGGCAAGGGTGGATCAAGTAGGAGAGAAGATGTCACGCGTTGTCATGCTGGGCGAGGGGCGCGAAGTTTACCCTGTGGCCTCAGTGCGGCTTTCACTCAGGCAGCCAGCTTCGCTGCGTGGGAGGTCTCGCTAGTGCAGCGCGGCCGATGGGCGCAGCGCGAGCCTCACGCGGACTACTCCACGATCATCGGCGAGATGCTCACGGCGAAATCCCAGCGATTCCGCCAGCTTCAGCATGCCCGTGTTTTCGTCCAGCACGTCGCCATAAAGTTCGTCCAAACGCTTGAGCTTGGCCCAGCGAATAACCTGTTTCATGAGCAGCCGTCCCAGCCCCTGACCAGCAAGCACGCGCGCCACGATAATGGCGAATTCAGCGCGTCGACCGCCCTCGGCGATCGAGGCGCGCACGACCGCGCCGACCAATCCTTCGCCCGGCGGTAGGGGCTCTGCAGCGACAAGGGCAAAATCGCGCGTGCGATCCAATTGCGTAAGTTGGCGCGCAAATTCAGGCGTCATCTCCCGCATGGGGTGCATAAACCTCATCCGCACCTCCTCCGCATCCAGCAGATCAAATCCGTGACGTAGCGCGTCCGCGTCGAGCGGCGCGATGGGTCGAAGATGCAGCGCGCGCCCGTCGCCCAAGACGATGTTTTGACACCAGGGCTGCGGTAGTGAGCGACGCTGAATGGGTGCCGACATGTGGCCTCGACGATTGCCTGTTCGCTGGAGGAGATAGGTGTTCACCACGACACGCTGACAGTGTATGCAGGAGTGCAGGCTCTAATTCGTTGCATCGGGTTAAGAAATACGCCTAACCACTGCGCCGTGTCCCATCGGGGGCTGTTTCGACGCGCATCATTTACACGCATCGTTCACATGTGTGTTGGCGATGGCTGCGCATGGCGCGCTCTATGGCCTCTGGCCACGCGGCTCGACGCCGGAACACCACCTCCCGCAGCGCGTCGGCTCACATGGTGTCAGCGCGCCGCGAGAGGTGGCGTCCGATCGGCGGGGGCGCAGCAGCAGGGACGGTCTAGACTACGTGCCCACCGCCAGCCCGGTACCAGCGCGATGACGAGGTTGCAAAGGTGATGGAGCCTACGGCGAGGCCGACATTCGCCGACGCCTTGTCGGTGTGGTGGCGCATCGGCCTGCTTAGCTTTGGCGGCCCGGCGGGGCAGATTGCGTTGATGCACACCGAGCTGATCGAGCGCCGGCGCTGGGTCGATGAGCCTACCTTCGTCCACGGCCTGAACTACTGCATGCTGCTGCCGGGGCCGGAAGCCATGCAGCTGGCCTGCTATTTAGGCTGGCGGCTGCACGGCAACATTGGCGGCCTAGCGGCAGGCGCACTGTTCATCCTGCCGGGTGCGCTACTGATGTTGCTGCTGAGCTGGTTGGTTGTCAGTTTCGGTGCTGTGCCCGCCGTCGCTGGCGTACTGATGGGCGTACAGGCGGCAGTGATTGCTATCGTCGTCAATGCGCTGTATCGGGTCGGCAAAAAGATCCTGACTACGCGCTTTGCCGGCGTGCTGGCCGCAGTCGCGCTGCTAGCGCTGGCGGTGCTGGGCTTGCCGTTTCCGCTGCTGGTGCTGCTGGCGGCGGTCGCAGG
>JBBSIY010000119.1:0-8917 GCA_038257785.1 Lysobacterales bacterium | reverse complement strand
TGAGCGCAGCATCATCAACCATCACATCGTCAGCACGATTCAAATGCTCGAAGCCCTGCCCTGGCCACCGCATCTGAAGAAAGTGCCCGAGTCCGCCGGCGGCCATCATGAGCGGATGGACGGCAAAGGCTATCCCCGCGGGCTGACTCGCGATCAGATGAGCATTCCGGCGCGGGTGATGGGCATCGCTGACGTGTTTGAAGCGCTGACCGCCTCTGATCGTCCATATAAGGCGGCCAAGACGCTGTCCGAATCACTGCAGATTCTGGGCCGCATGAAGGTGGGCAACCATATCGATCCTGATCTGTTCGATGTTTTCATTCGCGAGCGTGTGTATCTGACCTACGCCCATCAGTTTCTCGATGCACGACAAATCGACGCCATTGACTGGCGCACCGTGCCGGGCGTGGACGCTGAGCTCGCCGAATTTTTGCTTGCGGCGGACGCGGCGACGTGAGGTGGCGCCCGATCACGTGCGTTAGGCCAAGGCGAATTCTGCCAATTGGCCGATATCGCCTCCTGCATGCGAGTATCGCCAGCACATTTGGCTGAAATAGCCATTAACATGTCGTATCCGCCACTCTTCCTAGATTCGAGACGGTCGCATCCTTTGCTCACCCGCTACCGGGTACCTCTCGGAGAACACTATGAAACACCCCCATTTCACCGTCACACGCATCGCGCTCGCCGCCTTAACCACGTTGGCAATCCCCAACGTTGGCGCAGCGCAGCAGGAAAGCGCACTCGATCCCGTCTATATGGAAGCCAGCCAGTACACGGCCATGCTGCAACCGCAGCTGCACACGTGGACGCTGGCGCCGCAGATTGGCTCGCCCGTCGAAATCCGCAGCGCTGAGCCGTGTCCGCATCAGGTCGTACCGAGCAAAGGTCTGTGGGTGATTGGACGCGATGCCAACGGCGGCATTGAGCTAATCGCGCCGTCAGCGACCTTGCTGGCGGCGGGCCAAAGCGATCGCATCGCGTTGCGCAGCTGCGAAACCGCCAACGACGCCTCAGCCGGCCCGGCGTACGGCGTGCCTGAGAGCGTGCTGGACATGTTGGCCGCCAACAGCGGTGCCGTGCTGGTCGATGGCTAAGTTGCGATCAGAGTCAGCGGAAAGCGAATCGCGCAGCCAGCGCCCACCGGTGCTGCTGCGCGGTGAAGCCGGCGACGCCGGCAGCACAGAAGCGCTAAAAGCGGCCCTCCGCACGGCCGATATTCCGCGTGAGCCAAAAACCTTCACGCTCGGCCTGCTGGCGATGGACGGGGCGATCTTGTCTAGCCTCGCCGGCCCAATCGACACGTTGCGCATCGCTCAAAAGCTAGCGTTCGTGCATGACCCAAAAACCACCATTTGCTTCAAGGCTCAGGTGATTGGCGCGCGCCAGCAGCCGCACCTTGGCTGCTCGGGTGGACTGCGGATCGAAGGCGTGGTCTGCGGCGGCCCTGATCCGGACGTGCTGCTGGTGCCCGGCTTCATGCACGGCAGCGCCGACGATATTGTCCGAACGCTACATGCGATGGGTCCTGAGATCGAGCTGATTCGCGCCATGCACGCGCGCGGCGTGACCATCGCCAGCACCTGCTGCGGCGCGTTCATGCTGGCGGAAGCGGGCCTGTTGGACGGCCGCCGCGCCACCGTCAGCTGGTGGCTAGATGCGGTGTTTCGCGAACGCTATCCGCGCGTGCAGCTGGATGCCGATGCGATGCTGATCGAGGACGGCCCAATAGCGACCACGGGCGGCAGCAGCGCGGTCATCAACTACATACTCAAGCTGATTGGACGCATTGGCGGCAACGACCTCGCCCAGCTCACCGCGCGACTGCTGCTGGTTGATCCCGAACGCAACAGTCAGGCGCCATACGTAAGCATGGCCCTGCGCGAAAAACCGCGTCACTCGATGACCGAGAAAGCCGAGCGCTACATCAACGAAGCGCTGCACGGCGAGATCAGCATCGGCGTGTTGGCCGAGCACTGCGGCACCTCTGAGCGCAGCCTGCATCGACATTTCCGCGCCCACTTCGGGGTCAGCCCGCTGGAACACATCCAGCACCTGCGCGTTGAGCGCGCCAAAGCGATGTTGGAATCAACCCTGCTGAGCTTCGATGAGATCGTCGGACGCTGCGGCTACAGCGACGTATCAAGCTTCCGCAAACTGTTCAAACGCGCCACCACGATGACGCCGCAAGACTATCGCGAAAGGTTTCGTTTACGACCGCACTAGGTCGTGCTCAACGATTGAAGCGATGCGCTAGAAGCATCAACGCAGAGGCGCAGAGAACGCAGAGACACGCGGAGGACAGCAGGAGAGGGGGTTTCAGAGCGTGCGCTAGAACCGCGCTGAGTCTGCCATTTTTCAATGGAACCTCTGCACCAAAAGAAACAACTCTTTAGTGCTATTCCTCTGCGTGTCTCTGCGACCTCCGCACCTCTGCGTTCATCGCTTTAGATCTGAAACCCGCCAACCGACACGGCTGACGGGTCCGAGATATCAGCGGTTGTTGCTGGCCGGGCGCGGGGTGCGCTGACCGTTGCCGGTGTTGGCCGGGCGTGCGCCATGTCCGGCGTGGCCGGTGCGCTGTTGACCATTGGCATGCGGACGACGCTGATGACCGCGCGCAGGTGGTCGGGCGTCACCGGCGGCGCGACCGCCTGCGGTCATACGCAGCGGCTGGGTCGGAATGAAGCCGGCGATTTCGATTTTCTCGATTTCGTTGCCGATCACGCGCTGGATATCGCGCAGCTGGCCGGACTCTTCCGCACATACCAGCGAGATAGCCAAGCCGTCCGCGCCGGCACGACCGGTGCGACCAATGCGGTGCACGTAGTCCTCGGCGACCATCGGCAGATCAAGGTTGATCACCACCGGCAGCTGATCGATATCGATGCCGCGTGCGGCGATGTCAGTCGCCACCAGCACGGTGATCTTGCCGGCCTTGAAGTCGGCCAATGCGCGGGTGCGGGCACCCTGGCTCTTATTGCCGTGAATAGCAGCAGCGCGCAGACCCGCCTGCTCCAAAATCTTCTGCACGCGATCAGCGCCGTGCTTGGTGCGGCTGAATACCAGCGTCTGACGGCGGCTGTCTTCGGAAAGAATGTGCAGCAGCAAATCACGCTTTTTGGCGGAATCAACCGGATGCAGGATGTGACGCACGCGCGGTGCCGCAGAGTTGCTGGGCGTCGCCTGCACTTCAGCCGGGTTGCGCATGAACTGCTGCGCCAGCGCCTTGATCTCAGGCGCAAACGTGGCCGAGAACAACAGGGTCTGACGATCATCCGACAGGTTTTGCAAAATGCGCTTGATGGCTGGCAAAAAGCCCATGTCGAGCATGCGGTCGGCTTCGTCCAGCACCAGCGTTTTGATCTGCGAAAGATCAACGCTGCGGCGCTGGATGTGATCGATCAAACGACCGGGTGTAGCGACGATGATGTCAACGCCGCGACGCAGCGCATCGACCTGCGGCTGCATGCCGACACCGCCGAACACGGTGGTGCTGCGCAGGTTCAGATGCCGGCCATAGGTGCGCAGGCTGTCGTTGACTTGTGCAGCAAGCTCGCGGGTTGGCGTGAGGACCAGCGCGCGCGGACGGCGCTGTGGCGTGGCATCGGCTGCCAGACGCTGCAACAGCGGCAGACCAAAAGCCGCCGTTTTGCCAGTGCCGGTTTGTGCGCCGGCAAGCAAATCGCGACCGGCCAAGACGATCGGAATCGCCGCGGCCTGAACTTCAGTAGGAGTGGTGTAGCCGGCGTCGGTGAGCGCGCGCAGCAGAGCGGGCGACAAGCCCAAGGTGTCGAAAGACATGGAGAGATGTTCCGTGGATGGACTCGCTGCGCTCCCAAATCGCGCGGTGAGTCAAAGTTGTCGGCGTCGGCGAATGCCGGTGCAGCCGGAGGTCACGTCGAAAACCGTACGGTAAGAAGACTGACGCTCGCGGTGCAGAACTACCCGGGCGTCGGCGATTCCTTGAGGGAATACGCGAGAGGCGACGTAAACAACCGACGAAGTCTACATGATGCGCCGCACAATGACCAGCGTGATTATGTCTTTGGCACGCCGCGCGACCTACAAGGCCAGCTTCATGCCCTCGTGGCTGGCAACGTAGCCTAGTCGCGCGTAGAACCGATGCGCGGCATCTCGGCGCTTGTCCGTGGTGAGCTGAATCAGTCCGCAGCCGCGCAACCTCGCGCGACGCGCGACCTCTTCCATCAGTGCCGCCCCCACGCCACGCCCGCGCAGGTCGGCGCGCACGCGTACCGCCTCGACTAGGGCGCGGCGCATGCCGCCGCGTGACAGTCCGGGCAAAAAGCTCAGCTGCAGGCAGGCAACGACGTCGTCACCGATCACAGCTAGCAGCAGCTGATGGTTCGGATCAGCGTCGATCTCGGCGAACGCTGCACGTACGTCCTTCGTGACCGTCGCCGTGTGGCCGGACCGCGCAGCGGAGATCGCGTCGTCAGCGAGCAAAGCGACGATGGTCGGCAAATCCTCAACGCCTGCCTCGCGAAAAGCCACATCGCAGGCCGCAGGCTCGGTCATATGCTGCGACTCGCCTCATATGCCGCGATGTAGGCGTCCACGTCCGTGCTGCTAACGATCTCGCCAATTAGCGCCTGCGGCAGCTCTTCGAACGTTTTGAAACGCAGGCAGCACTTGCCCATATCGAGCTTTTTTCCGCGCGCCGAGTAGTCGTCACGCAGCCGACTCTCAAACACAGAGTCAGCAGGCACGTTCATCAGGTACAGCGCGCTGTGGTTTTTCTGCGCGGCGAGCGCGACGTAGCTAAGCGGCTGCTTGTTATAGGTAGAGGGATAGCGCGACAGCGGGATGGACCACGTCACCATTCCCCAGGCCATGCTCTCGACATAGCCATCCGGCATGTGCCGGTTGACCAAATTCCGCACCGCCGAAATCATCTGGCGGCGCTCGGGCGGTAGTTCGGCCAAATAAGCCTCGGGTGTACTCGCTTTGCTGCTGACCATCCTTGAAGCCTCCGCCCTACCGCCGACCCATCATCCGCATCAGCAATGCGACACCCAGCCCCCACGCGCCGTTGAGAATCAGCGCTCCGATGATCATCTTCGGATAGCCGCCAGCGGGAATCACCACGCCCTTCATCGGGAATACGATCAATAGCGCTACCGCGCTCGGCCCGATGGCACCCCAAAGAGCGGCATGCAGCCAGTGTTTCAGACCGTGCCAACGCTTAATCAGCCACCACAGCGCGCAGCCCCAGAGCCCGCCAAAAAAGGCCAGCGATAGCACCGCCGGGACGCCCATCGGCGGCACCGGGCTCATGTTCCACCCTGGCGCTGGAACCACGCCCGCCAAGTGCAAGAGGTGGAACAAGCCTTGATGAAAGACCAAGGTCGAAACAAAGCCTGCAAGGAACGCGCGAACGTACACCGCCATGACGTAATCCCTCTATCGCATGAGACAGTGGCAATCCTAACGCAGCCGCCATGGCTGCATTCAACTGCGCGGTCGGCTAGGCTTTGATCCCCTACTTGATCCCCTACTTGAGCGCCGAAGCCGCCATGCCCTCGTTCGATATTGTTTCCGAAGTCGACCAGCACGAACTGACCAACGCCGTCGATCAAGCCCGTCGCGAGCTGACCACGCGATTCGATTTCCGCAATGTCGAAGCCAGTTTTGATCTGGTTGACGGCGTAGTGACGATGAGCGCGCCCAGCGAGTTTCAGCTCACCCAGATGCTCGACATCCTGCGCGCACGCCTCATCGCCAGGCAGATCGATAGTCGCTGCCTGGACGTAGGCGAAGTGGAAACCAATCTGGCCCGCGCGCGGCAAAAGGTGACGGTCAAGCAAGGGATCGAGCAGCCGGTGGCAAAGAAAATTGTCGCCGCCATCAAGGCGGAAAAGTTGAAGGTCGAAGCCCAGATCAACGGCGACAAGCTGCGCATCAACGGCAAAAAGCGCGACGATCTGCAGGCCGCGATGGCGCTGTTGCGCAAGAGCGAGTTCGAGATGCCGCTGCAGTTCGACAATTTTCGCGATTAGAGCCGTAGTGATTACGTCGTCGGATTCAACGTCTACTGGTGGTTCGAAAGGCTCACCACGAGCAGAAGCGAGACGTTGGCCGGTTGCCCTGAGGCAGTCGAAGGGCTCGCGTCGGCATGCACACATTTTTCTTTAGGGGTCGGCGATGACGACGAAGGGACCAAGTACCCGCGGCGAACTTTTGCTGCGCGACGCAGCCACCCACGACCTTCCCACGCTTGCTGAATTCGCTATCGCAATGGCGTGGGAGACCGAGCATAAGCGGCTTGATCCCGACACAGTGCAGCGCGGCATCGCTCGGGTGATCAGCGAATCCGCTCGCGGCCGCTACTTCATCGCCGAACGTGCAGGCGAGCCGGTCGGCACGCTGATGCTGACCTACGAATGGAGTGATTGGCGCTGCGCCGACTGGTGGTGGATTCAGAGCGTTTACGTGACCGAATCGGCCCGTCGCAGCGGGGTGTTTCAGGCCTTGTATCGACACGTGTACGCGCTAGCGGAATCGACCGACGGGGTGTGCGGCCTGCGCTTGTATGTCGAGCGCGACAACGTCGGCGCGCAGCAGACCTACGGCGCGCTGGGCATGCAGGACGCTGGCTATCGGATGTTCGAGGCGACGATGCCTTGGGTGGAGCAGGTTATCGCCAAAGATTGAACGAGTAGTCCGGATGCAGCGCAGCGCAATCCGGGGTTTTTGCAGCAGCCGCTAAAATAGAAAGAGCCGCTCAACGCAAAGACGCAATGAACGCGAAGGGAAACCACAGCAAACACCGCATCGATGTTCTAGCGGGCTTATACAGTCACGAGCGCCGTTCGCTCTCCTCTGCGTCCTTTGCGTCTTTGCGTTGAAAGCTTCGGCTTGATTCGTCACGGTCCCGGATTCTGCTGCGCTGCATCCGGGCTACCTATCTGAGAATTGCTCCAGTACGGCTACTGCATCGATGGCCGCAGCACGGCTTCAGCATCTTGCATCGCGGATACCGCCACGCGCTCGCTGTCGATGCCGTGCGCAGCCAGCACCGCCTGCAGCTGACGAACGCGCATCACGTCGAGCCGCTGCTGCGAAGGATCAGCATCGACCGCGTTGACTTCGTGTTGCGCAATTCGCACCACACCGCGTCGATAAAGCGCCAGTGGCTCGCCATCCTCGCGCAGCCATTCCTCAGAGCGAGGTGCCAGCAGCGCCGCCTCGATCAATCGCCAGGCACCGGCGAGGCCGGCGTGCTCATACTGCATCGCGGTCAGCGCGCAGAGGTCGTGCAGCGTCATCCAGCGCGCGTGTTCAAGCTGCACGCCAAAGGCGGCTTGGCAATCCAGCGCCAACTGCGCGGAGGCCATGCCGGTGTCCATCAAGCTGGCCTCCATCTTTTGACCGATGGCCTGCACGCGCTCAGGATCGCCAACCAGCGCCAAGGGCAGCAAACGCATCGATCCGCCGACTAGGCGTGGGTCAGGCTGCAGCGCATCTACCGGCATGCGCTGAGCATCGGCGCCCAAGGTGATCATTCGACCGCCGCCGCGACCCGGCGCCGCCGTCACCAGCTCCGCCAGTGCCGCATGCACCGGCCAGCCTGGCCGCAACAGCTCGGCAGGATCAAACAATGCGCATGCAATGCCGGCGTCCAGCATCTCGACGCCGGGCAGCAGGCGTCGAAGGTCGTCGCCTAGGGCTTCGCTCAAACCGTCAGCGTCGCCGCGCTCAAGCTGCGTCAAGCCCGTCGGACCATCAGCGGTTAGCTCCAACGCGAGAGCGCCGAGACAATGCAAGGCGGACTTAGAGGGCATTTCGGCCACGTTCAATCCTGAGTTTGGGTGACTCGCGCCAGCCATCGGGCAGCGGGTGCGACTAGTGTGGTGCTTGGTAGGCAGGGGACATTATCTGCGAGTAGATCTGCGTGGCCGGCAGGGCGCGACGCCGAGTCACAGCCGCAATATGGCGAGAAAGAGCCACTCCGTCAGACGCACAAAGACATCGCGCATAATTTTGATCGATTGCGAATCATCACACTTGAACACGAGCAGGCAGGATACCCGCTGCCTCACACTCTGCAGCGCTGACGGAACCATTCGCGACAATCCGTGCTCCCATTGGTGCCTCACCGGGCAGCGATGCACGGCATCAGCCAAATACATTTAACCGCCGCAATACCTAGATCGGCAGCAACAGGAATCCAACGACATGCGACTAATTCGACTCGGTTCGATCCTATTTTTTGCCGCCGCGGGCGCGGCTGAGGCGCAGGAGTTTGCGCTGTATCCACCATGCCCTCCGTTCGAATGTGGCGACTCACGGCTTATTTCCGAGACCACTCGACCCAGCGGGCCGCTGAGCTGGGAAGAGCAATCAGTTCGCATGCAAATCGCCGCTGAGTCGCTATTGCGTGACTCCGCTGAGCACGTTGCGGTTGCGCTGATGGCCGGTGCCGAAGCGTTCGCGGCCGACGGCACTTTTGCATTGCCGGACGGGCCGGGTGGCGGCATTGGCGTGGTTATCGGCACGCTGAGCGCGCGCAACCATCCGGCCTGTCCCGCAGATCTGGAAAACGCCCGCATCGAGTTTGCTGTAGAGCGCTTCGGCTGGGGCAATCCGTACGCCTCGACACTGCCGGTCTGTGTCTCGTTCCCGCGCGCGGCGCTTGACCGCGCACCGCTTATGGAGCTGCGTCTTAGCGTTCGCTGCTATGCCGGCGCGTCGTGCAGCCTAAACGCGACGCTGATCGATCCAGCGTCAGACGATGTCATCAAGACGCTTTACGCCAGCGGTCTACAGCTAGCGAATCTCGGCAGCAAGCGGATGGCGTGGGCTGGCGTGACGAACATCATGTACGACGACCCCGTGCGCGGCGCGCACATCCGGGTGCTCGATCACCATTACCATGCCGAGCCTTGAGCATCTT
>JBBSIY010000118.1:0-8918 GCA_038257785.1 Lysobacterales bacterium | reverse complement strand
CGCAGTGCGATCTGATCAGCCGTCTGCCGGGTACCGGTGCGATCAACGGCTTGCTGGACGTCAACACCAACGGCGCGTCGGACGAAATCGAAGGTTACGACCTGACGGCTAACTACCGGTTCACCACCGACAGCCTTGGCGTTGGTGGTGTCACCGAAGGTGCTGTAGTCGGAGTAACGACCGGCCACGTTCAGCTCAAGCAGTTCGGCGCCCGGCGCATCGGCCAGCAGCGGAACGTTGAACTCAGCGTAGTACTCGTCAACCGTGAAGTCACCCGAGGTCGGCTGACGGATGTTGCCCGAGCTTGCGCCGGTAGCGGTCAATGCATCCGGCAAATCAAAGCCCGACTCACTGCGATACTCATAGCCCGCCGCGAAGCCGAGGATACCGGCCGGCAGCTCGACGATATCGCCAGCGATGTTGGCGGTGTAGCCGAGGCGCTCATACTCAAACGCATCCTGCAGCGGGGTGGAGATGTACGCCAACATTTCTGGCGTGATCGAGCCGTTACCGCCGAAAATGTTCAGCGGGACGCAGCCGCCACCGATCGGTGCCGCAGGCGTACCGCAGGTGATGACGCCGGTCGCCGGGTCACGGAAGGACGGACCGACCGCCGTGGCGACGCGGTTAACGTTAACCTGACCGAACGTGATGTCCTGATCCTGGCTCTTCGAGTAGGACATTCCAACGTCCCACGAGAAGCTGCGATCGCCAAGCTGGAAGAAGCCTTCCAAACCGGTGTTCTGGTGGAAAACATCAACATCTTGCGCAAAGTTACGGCCGCCGGTCTCATTAAGACGACGCTGTACACGGGTCGTGGAAACGCCGAGCGGGTTGTAGAAGCTGTCCGCTGAGACATCAAACGCGACGTTGCCGCCGAACAGGCCGCTGCCTGCAAAGGTGACCGGGATTGCCGCGAGCAGCTGATCCGATTCGCGGTTGGTGTAAACCAGCGTGCTCTTGAAGGTGATGTTGTCGCTGATGTTGTGCGACACCTTACCGAACAGCGACAGACGCTCAGACGGCGTACCAAGGTAGTTGTCCGGCGCGAAGTTGTAGCAGTCGCCCGGGATCACGAAAGGACGGAAGTTGGCAGCATTCTGCACAACGCCCGGACCGGTCGGCGAGCCGTTGGTCAGGGTGAAGGTGCCGGGACGGCCGGTGATACCGAAGCGGCCAGTCGGGCTGGTCGAAGATGCGCAAAAGTCGGCGCCAAACTGCGGCACGGCCGAAATATCACGGTCGCCAGCAAAGATGGCTTCGTTCTTGGTGAACGACGCGTTGACGATCACCGAGGTGGCGTCGTTCGACGCACCGGTGGTGAAGTCGTAGCTCTCGGTACGGCCGTCGCCTTCGCTGCTCTCGCCGAAGTAGGCGTTGGTTTCCATGCCCTCGAAGCGATCAACGGTGATGATGTTGATCACGCCGGCGATGGCGTCCGAACCATAAATGGTCGAGGCGCCATCCTTCAGGACTTCAATGCGCTCGACGATCGAGGTCGGGATAGAGTTCAGGTCAACGATGCCGCTGAGCGCCTGGCCGTCCGGAGCGAAACGCTTGCCGTCGACGAGGATCAGGGTGCGCTCGGCACCGAGGTCACGGAGGTCGACATAGGTGCTGCCGTTGCCGCCGTTGTTGAAGGTTTGGTTGAGCGACGAGCCGGCAGTCGCCAAGTTCTGCAGGATGTCACCAATCTGAGCCAGACCCGTGGCGGCGATATCGGCTCGGGTAACGGTCAGCACAGGCTGCGATGACTCGAGGTCAGCGCGCTTGATGCGTGAGCCCGTGACGGTGATGCGGTCTAGGGTGGCGGCTTCGCCATCCTGGGCGACGGCGGGTGCCGCGCTTAGGCCAAACAGGCCAATCGCGCCTGCGGCAAGGCTGAAGCGCACAGCGTGGCTCAGCAGATTACGGTTGCAATTCATTCGCTCTCTCCAACGTCAGAGGGTCAATCACGATACAAAAAAAGTTGAGTGTTCCAATCCGTGGAAGCACCGGCTGAGCAGGGTTCGCCCACAACAGTCGCACGGGTGCGGCGGAGTCTAGCAACAAATATTTAACAGTGGAAGTCCCGCGCAGGGCGCGTGTTGCTATTTCACAACAGGGTCTGCGTAGGTTTTGGCGGACACCCGCGGGGGCTCGTTGGGCACTAACCACGTTCAAAGTTAGCGGCCTTTCACGTCAACGGAACCAGAGAACGTCTCGATCCGAATGTCGCCGTCGCCGGTGCCGAGCTGACCGTCCAAATGCGCACCAGGACCAAACTCCTCTTTAATCACGGTGCCGACATCGCTGCTTATGCTGCCGCTAAAGGTTTCGACCCGCAGCCGACTAGAGGCGCCCGTGCCAAGGCGCAGGTCAATGTCCCCGCTCAAAGTCTCGGCCGTGAATCGCGCACCTCCGGCCGGCGCAATGACAATCGTGAGATCGCCGGAGACCGCGCTGGCCACCAGCGCCTGCAGCGGTGACTCGCCAATCAAATCAGCGTCGCCCGAGACCGTCTCGACATGCAGGCGCTGGCTGACGGCGGCGCGCAGTTCGATATCGCCACTTACCGTCTGCAGGTTGGCCTCAACTGCCCTGCCCGCCACGTCAATGTCACCGCTCACGCTTTCCGCCTCTAGCGAATCCGCATCGCCGACGTAGTTGACCTGCCCGCTGACGGTGTTTATTTCGACGCGTCGACCGGCGACACCTGACACCTTGATATCAGCCGACACGGCATCGACAACCAGTGAAACACCCGCGGGCAACGCGACCGTCAGCTGGCTATCACCCGCTTTTCCGCTACTTGCTCCGCCGCCAAACCAGCCGCCGCCATTTTCTGGGTACTGCACCTTGATCGATAAGCGCCGCGCATTGCCTTCGACTTCTAGTCCGCGTACGCCATCACCGAGCGTGCCGCTAATCGCCACGTCGCTGCGCACGCTGCCTTGCACATGAATCCAGCCGCGCACGTTGCTGATTTCCACACTGCCGTCGGGGTTGATGGCGCGAATTTCGTCGATGCGCTCGGCTGCCGCAGCGACGTTAAGCAAGAGAAGGCTGATGGTGAAACCGATGAGCGTTTTCATGGGGCGATCCTTTTTTCGTAAGTCGATCAGCCCAGCCACACGGGCTGGGCAATGCGTAGGCGCAGCGCGTACACCCGACGCAGCTGTTCCAGTAAGAACAGCGATTCGGGCTGCTGTTGAAGCGCGCTGCGCAGTTGGATAGCGCTGTCGTCCAGCAGACTGGCCGTGGCTTGCCGCTCGGCTGACAGGTCGATGGGCGGCAGCGTTTGCAGTGCGGCGCGATACTCGCGGTCAAGCTCAACCGCCGTGCGTGGAAGTAAGCCGTCTGGCCTGACGCTGGCTCGCTCGGTCACCTCGAGCGTGGCCGGTGCGGGCAGGCTCAATGGCTGCAGCTGGATGAAAGCAACGAGAGCAGCAACGCCGACAGCCGCAGCCAGCGACACGGGTAGCCAGCGGCGACGTTTAGGCCGCGAGCCTTGGCCGGCAATCTGCCGAGAAATTGGCCCCCATAGATCTCGCGGGGGCTCGCGCTCTACGCGTAACTCACGCAGCTGGCGGCGCAGTTCAAAGTCGTTCATAGCTCTCCTCCTAGTCGCTGCCTGAGCAAGCCGCGCGCGCGATGCAGCTGCGCTTTTGAGCTGCCTACCGCCATATCCAACTGAACGGAGATTTCTTCATGCGTCCAGCCTTCCACGTCAAACAGCACCAGCACGGCACGGGCGCGCGGCGGCAGGGTGGCGATCAGCGCGTCGAGATCGATGCCCAGCGCTGGCGCCGCCGTATAGGCGGCGTGCAGTTCAAGTGCGTCATCGCCGGTTTCGCGATCACTACGACCGGCACGACTGCGTAGATCCATCAGCGCCGTATTCATCGCCAAGCGATACAGCCAAGTGCCGAAGGCGCTCTCGCCACGAAAACTCGACAAAGCCTGCCAGGCGCGAACGAAAGCGTCCTGCGTCAGCTCTTCGGCACGCGCGTCGATGCCGCCGACTAAGCGCCAGATGGCGCCGTAGACGCGCTTTACATGTCGCCGATAGAGCTGCTCGAACGCCGCCTGACTCCCCAACATCGCCTGCCTCACCAGATCGCTATCGTCGGGCAGAGTGGAAGCAGGGTCAGCCGTTCGGGACGACCCAGGCGGCGAATCGGGAGTGGAGTCGATGGGCGAGATCACGGCGAGCATGATCCTTCGGATGCGGGCAATGACGCGAGGGTTTAGACGACGCGAGCCGATTGACTATCGGTCGAGGCCCGGTGCGCCGGCCATGACGCGGCAAACTCGGCGGCGATGCTGACCGTTTGGAAATGGATATCGACGATGTCGTCGACCTCGGGCGCGTAGCCTCCCGCCATGCATACGGCGGCGGGCAACCCGTGCTGACGCGCGGTGGTCAGCACGAGGCGATCACGCTCAGCGAGGCCGGGCTTGCTCAATGCGAGATAGCCAAGGCGGTCGCCGACGAAAGGATCAGCGCCGGCTAAATAGACAATGGCGTCGGGATTCGCGCGATCAATCGCAATCGGCAGCCAGTGGGCCAAGGTATCGAGGTAGCGTGCATCGTCGGTGGCGTCCGGCAGCGCTACGTCAAGGTCAGACGGTGGCTTGATAGCCGGGTAGTTTCGCGCCGCGTGTATAGAGAAGGTATAGATAGTTGGATCATCGGCACACAGCGCGGCGCTGCCGTCGCCCTGATGCACATCCAGATCGACCAGCAAAATTCGGCCAGCCGAACCCGCCCGCTGCGCATGACGAGCGGCAATGACGGCATCGTTGAACACGCAATACCCGCCGCCGCGATCAAAGCCGGCATGGTGAGTCCCGCCTGCAAGATTGACCGCAACACCGTCGCCCGCGAGCGCATCCACAAGCGCCGCGCAGGTGCCGCCGGCGGAACGCCGAGAGCGCTCGATCATCGCTGGAGACCACGGAAAGCCGATGCGGCGCATATCGGAATGCGATACCGCACCACTAAGCATGCGGCTCACATAGTCGTCCGAGTGCACGCGGCGCAGATCGCCTTCACTTATCGCAGCGGGCTCACACAGTGTGATGCTGAGCGACTGGGCTGCGGCGCTTACGCGCGCGTGCAGGCGCGCGTACTTATCCATCGGAAAGCGATGCTCAGCCGGCAGCGGTAGGACGAAGTGATGACAATAGTAGGCGCGCACGTGGCGAGCCTACCTTGCTGGCGCGAATTAGCCAGCTGCCGCGCGGAGCATGGCGGGCGCGCCAGAATGCACGTTGGTCGACGATGTCATCGCGTGCAGGTCACTGCTGACTCGAGCGACCTCTGCTTCCAGCTCCCGCGGCGTGCGCTCTCCAAATGTCTGTAGGAACTCACCTATGGCTTTCAGCTCCGCCTGCCATCCATCGACGTCTACATGCAGCATTGCGTCGACCGTTCTGGACGTCAGACCCAAGCCCTCTAGCTGCAAGTCAGCGGCCATCGGCAGATAGCCGATAGGAGTTGATTCAGCGCCTACCCGACCTTCGACACGCGCCAGCATCCACTCCAACACGCGCAGGTTGTCGCCAAAGCCAGGCCACATGAACTTGCCGTCGGCATCTTTGCGGAACCAGTTGACGTGGAAAATCTGCGGCAGCTTGGCTCCTAATGCCTCGAAGCTCAGCCAGTGGCCAAAGTAGTCAGCAAAGTTGTAGCCGCAGAACGGCTTCATCGCCATGGGATCGCGCCGAACCACACCAACGGCACCGGTTGCTGCCGCTGTGGTTTCAGACGCCATCGATGCGCCCACCAAGACGCCGTGCTTCCAGCTCTGCGCTTGGAATACCAAAGGCACCAATGACTCACGACGACCGCCAAACACGATGGCGGAAATGGGCACGCCTTGCGCGGCCTCGGCCTTCTCGCTGTAGCTCGGGCACTGCGAGGCGCTGACCGTAAATCGCGAGTTAGGGTGCGCCGCCGGCCCGTTTGCTGGGTCATACGGACGCCCCTGCCAGTCGATAGCCGGTTTGCCGGGCAGGCCCTCCCACCATGGCTGGTTGTCAGCGGTGACCGCTACGTTGGTAAATATCGCATCGTGGCCGAGGGTGGCCAGCGCATTCGGATTGGTCTGCTCGCTGGTGCCGGGCGCGACGCCGAAAAATCCAGCTTCAGGATTGATGGCCCACAGCCGACCATCGGCACCTGGCCGCATCCAGCAAATGTCATCACCGACCGTCCAAATTTTCCAGCCCGCTTCACGATAGCCCTGCGGCGGAATCAGCATGGCGAGATTGGTCTTACCGCAGGCGCTGGGGAAAGCCGCCGCCACATAGTGTGTTTCACCGTGCGGGTTTTCGATGCCGAGAATCAACATGTGCTCGGCCAGCCAACCCTCAGACCGCGCCTGATAGCTGGCTATGCGCAGGGCGTGGCATTTTTTGCCGAGCAGCGCGTTGCCGCCATAGCCCGAGCCAAACGATTTGATGCTGAGCTCGGCCGGGAAATGCATGATGAAGCGGCGTTCGGGATCAAGCTCGCCGGTCGAATGCAGACCGCGCACAAACGTCCCTTCGCGCTCGATACGCGACAGCGCCGCTGAGCCCATGCGCGTCATGATGCGCATGTTGGCGGCAACGTAAGCGCTGTCGGTGATTTCGACGCCGCAGCGCGCCAGCGGAGAGTCAATCGGGCCCATGCAGTAAGGCACCACGTAGAGCGTGCGGCCGCGCATGCAGCCAGCGAACAGTGCGTCCATCTTCGCGTGCGCATCGTCGGGCGACATCCACGGGTTGTTGGGGCCGGCGTCATCGCGCTCCGGCGTGCACACAAACGTCAAATGTTCGACACGCGCCACGTCACCGGGATTCGAGCGATGCAGATAAGAGCGCGGATGCGTTGTGGCATTGAGCGGCAGCAAATCACCCGTCGCCAGCATGCCGTCGATCAGCATTTGGTATTCGGCGTCGGAGCCGTCACACCAGTGAATCGCCTGTGGCTCGGTCAAATTCGCTACCGATTCGACCCACTGGTTGAGAGCAGCTAGCTGGCTGGGCATGAGAACGACGAGCTCCTCGGCCAAGCGGCCGGATGATGTAAGAGATGACGCAGCGCGAGGAGCGCATACGTATGCAAAGAGGTAGACCAATTTTAGCGGCGCAGTGCTCGGCAGGGTGTCTACCGGTAGACAGGGTGCCTAGGCTCGGCCGCGGCTCGGCGCCTCAGATTAGCGCGCAAGACTGCAAAGGATCTCTTGAACACATCCCGCGAGCCCTTCGTCAAGCTCAGGGCGAACGGCTAAAGCCCTGATTCCGTGCGTGGTGAACCTGTCGAACCATGAACGGAATACGACGGGATCGGATTGATGAGAGGATCCCTAAGGAATTAGCGTGCTAACCACGTGTCCGACGTACTCGTCGAAATCTTCATGGCTGAGGCGCGGCTGCTTGAGCTGCAGCGACATTTGTAGAAAGCCGACATAGGCCGCGTACGTAAGCCGCGCGCGCTGCTGCGCTTCAGGGCGACCCATACCAATCTGCCGAAACGACAGCGCCAAATAGTCCAAGCGCCGTTTCGACACGCGCTCCATCACCGGCTGCACCAAGGGATGATCGAGCGCCTTCAATAGCTCGGAATAAATGATGTGGCCTTTCGCCTCGCTGGCGACGCGTCGAAACAGCTCGTGCATACGATCGCGCGGGTCCTCAATCCCTTCCAGGCGGGCGAAGACTTCTTCCAGCTCGGTCTGCTCCCAACGCTCGAGCGCCGCTGTCAGCAGGGCATCGCGAGAAGGGAAATGCCAATAAAAACTGCCCTTGGTGACCCCGAGGCGTCGCGCCAGAGGTTCAACAGCAACGCCGACAACGCCGGCTTCAGCAAGCAAATCGAGTGCGCCCTGCGCCCAGTCGACGGCAGACAGACGCGGCGCACGTTCAGCGGTTTTGATGACGGTAGACATGCGGCGAGTCTAGCCGATCGTCTATCGACGTTCACGCACTCCATACGCCAGCGTATTGACAACCCGTTTTCGCATACTCCATACTGCCCCGTATGGCCGCCGTCCCACGATCGCCCCACCACCCCCCGACCAGCCCCCCCGCCTCGGGTGATTGTCCAGCCCGAACGCAGCCGCTTTGGCGGGACGGTCTGGCGCTCGCGATTGAGACGGTCGGCAACGTTGCCGCTCCGCCCGTGTTGTTCACCCACGGCTTTGGTCAAACTCGGCAAGCATGGGCGACTAGCGCGCAACGATTGGCAAAAGCAGGCCATCGCGCAGTTCTTTCCGACGCGCGCGGCCATGGCGAAAGTGGCTGGAATGCAGCGTCGCTCGCTTACTCAATGGATCAGTTCGTCGATGACCTTGACGCCATTGCCGATCACTGCGGCGCACCGCCCGTGCTGGTCGGCGCGTCGATGGGCGGTCTAATCGGTTTATTCAGCGCGGCGCGCGCTCCCGGACGTTTCACTGCTCTGGTGCTGGTTGACATCACCCCGCGCTGGGATGCCGGCGGCGTCGCTCGCATCCTCGATTTCATGGGCGCGCATCCGGATGGGTTTGCCGATTTCGAGGCCGCTGCCAATGCGATTGCCGCCTACCTGCCGCAGCGCGCTGAAAAGAAGACGCCGGCACAGCTGCGCAGCCTACTGGTCAGGCGCGACGACGGACGTTTGCGCTGGCACTGGGACCCGCGACTCTTGCCTGAAATCGCCCGTGGCGGCGAGCGCTATCAAGAGGACCTAATGGCGGCCGCGCAGCGGATTCAGATTCCCATCCTGTTGATCAGCGGCGGGCGCAGCGACTTGATTCTTGCGCGCCACGTCGAAGAGTTTCTGCAATTGGCACCAAAGGCGCAGCATGTGCAGATCGCCGACGCCACGCACATGGTCGCTGGCGATCGCAACGATCAATTTACCGACGCAATCCTTGCGTTTCTTACCACCGTGGCTCCCGCCGCGG
>JBBSIY010000117.1:0-8969 GCA_038257785.1 Lysobacterales bacterium | reverse complement strand
TGCCGCTTCCTCTTTCATCGACTCGCGCGCCGAGCGCTTGGTGCCGACAAACAGGATGCTGCCGCGCTTCTGCGCGACGCCTGACACGAAGTTCATCGCATCATTGAACAGCGGCAGGGTCTTTTCGAGATTGATGATGTGAATCTTGCCGCGGGCACCAAAGATGTACGGACCCATTTTCGGGTTCCAGTAGCGCGTCTGGTGACCAAAATGCACGCCGGCTTCAAGCATCTGGCGCATGGTGACTTGGGGCATGGGACTTCCTTAGGATGACGATATAGAGCTATGCCGCTTTCGAATGGCGGGCGATAGACTCCGGGTTGGACCTCCCCGCGGCTCCATGCTGAATCCGTGCAAGCGTTTGAAGGCTGCTCGGACACCCCAGCAGGGAATGTCGACGCGGGTGCGAATTCACCGGTGACGCCCGGTGTCGGCGGTTTGCTAACAAGGCCAAGTTGAATCGAGGCCGCGCTGCAAACCCGCCGAAGCATAGCGGGTGGCCAGTTCGGCCGCAAGTATGGGAATATCGCGCTATGGCTATCACCATCAAAACAGCAGCAGATATAGAAGGTATGCGAGTGGCGGGCCGGCTTGCGGCGCAGGTGCTCGAAATGATTGCTCCGCACGTCAAGCCCGGAGTCACCACTGGCGCGCTTGATGAGCGCTGTCATGCGTTCATCGTCGACGAACAACAGGCAATTCCTGCCAACGTCGGCTATGGCGGCGCTCCCGGGCGGGTTCCATTTCCGGCCACCGTATGCGCCTCGGTCAATAACGTTATCTGTCACGGCATTCCTAGCCCGGACAAAGTGTTGAAAGACGGCGACATCGTCAATATCGACGTCACGGTCATCAAAGATGGCTGGCACGGCGACACCAGCCGTATGTTCATCGTCGGCGAGGGCTCGGTTCTTGCCAAGCGTTTGGTCGAAGTGACGCGCGAGGCGATGTATCGCGGTATTCGCGTCGTAAAACCCGGAGCGACACTCGGCGATGTCGGTCACGCCATTCAACAATACGCAGAAGCGCAGCGATTTTCCGTGGTGCGCGAATACTGCGGGCACGGCATTGGCCGCGTGTATCACGAAGATCCGCAGGTGCTGCACTACGGCCAGCCGGGCACCGGTATGCGGCTGGAAGCGGGCATGACGTTTACCGTCGAGCCAATGATCAACGCCGGCGCGCGGCATACGCGGCTGCTGCCGGACAATTGGACCGTCGTCACCCGCGACCGCTCGCTGTCGGCGCAGTGGGAACACACCATCGCGGTGACCGAGACGGGCTTTGAAGTGCTCACGCCACGCGAAGACGACGCTGGCTGGCTGTGACCACCCCTCCTGTCACGGCCTCGCTGTTTGATCGCTTATGCGCGGTCGGTCCTGAGCTGTGGCGCGATGCCGCGCGTGAGGCCGTGGCGAACACCCGCGCGCTGCTTGAGCAGCGGTTTGACGCTGGCGAGGACGTGGGTGAATTGTTGCGCGGTCGGTGCGCTACGGTCGATGCGATCTGCCTCAGCGCCTGGCGAATCGTGGCCGGTGAACCAGACGGCCTAAGCCTATTAGCGACCGGCGGTTACGGCCGCGGCGAGCTGTTTCCGCATTCCGATGTTGATTTACTTTTGCTGGGCGAACCTAGCGCGCAGGCGGCCGCGGCACCAGCGCTGCAGCAATTTTTTGCGGCTCTGTGGGACGTGGGTCTCGAACCGGGGCACGCCGTTCGCAGCGTTGCACAGTGTGTAGAGGCAGCGTGTGCCGACATCACCGTCGCCACCGCGTTGCTCGACGCGCGCGCTTTGCGGGCGACTGATGATGTGCTCCGGGCCTTGGTAGCCGCGTCCAATGCGCCAGGCGTGTGGCCACCTGCCGAGTTTTTTACCGGCAAGCGCGACGAGCTGCGCGCGCGGCACGCGCGATACAACGAGACCGCCTATAACCTCGAACCCAATTGGAAGGAGGGCCCCGGCGGTCTGCGTGACTTGCATACGCTGGCATGGATGGCGCAGCGATTGTTCGCCGTCAACAATCTCGCCGGTCTTCGCCCACTCGATGTGCTGGGCGAGGGTGAGGAAGACGCGCTGCAGCGCGAGTACGCGGCGCTTTCTCGCCTGCGGTTTGGTCTGCATACCATCGCCGGGCGTCGTGAAGAGCGTCTGCTGTTTGAGCATCAGACCGCGCTCTCCAAGCGCTTTCAGCTGGTTGATGAGCACCGCGAAAATCTGGCGGTAGAGCAGCTCATGCAGGGCTACTTCCGCAGCGCGGCGATTGTTCTGCGGCTTTCCGAACGCTTGCTACAGAGGTTTGAAGAAAGTCTCGGTGGGGCACAGGCGCGCGTGGTGCTGGATGATCAGTTCACTCTCGACGGCGGCTACCTGCGCTTGCGCGATGATCGTCTGTTGACCGAACGTCCGCTGGCCATCATTGATCTGTTTGCTGTTTGGCAATCGACGCCCGCCGTTCGCGGCTTGCATTCGACTGCTGCGCGCGCGCTGGGTGAAGCGCTCCCCAACGTTGATGCCGGTCTGCGAGCCGACCCAGACGCACGGCAGCGCTTCATGAGCCTGCTGCGGCATCCCGCAGCGGCCAATACCTTGGGGCGCATGGCGCGACTTGGCGTGCTGGGACGCTATATCCCGCCGTTCGGCCAAGTGGCCGGGCGCATGCAGTACGACCTGTTTCACGTTTACACAGTGGACGAGCACACGCTGACCGTGATGCGCAATATCGCCAGCTTTCGCGATGAGGCGTCGCGCTCGCGCTTCAGTTTGGCGTACGAGGTGTGGCCACGCCTGCGCAAGCCGGAGCTGCTACTGCTGGCTGGTCTTTTTCACGATATCGGCAAAGGCCGTGGCGGTGATCACTCGGCACTGGGCGCTCAGGACGCTGAGCAATTCTGTCGCCTCCATGGGCTCTCTGAGGGCGACGTTGAGCTGGTGACGTGGCTGGTGCGGCAGCACTTGACGATGAGTATTACCGCGCAGCGGCAGGACATCGCCGACCCCGATGTGATCCGGCGCTTTGCCGGCATCGTTGGCGAGCGCGAATGCCTAGACTATCTCTATTTGTTGACCGTCGCCGACATCGCGGGCACCAGTCCTAAGCTCTGGAACGCGTGGAAAGATCGACTGCTGGCGGATCTTTACGGCGCAACCCGCTTTGCGCTGCGCCGTGGCTTGGAGCACCGCACCCACGCCATAGAGCGCATTCAGGAGACGCGCAACGAGGCTGAGGCGATGATCTATGCCTTTGGCATGGGCGGCGACGAAATTGCGCGAATTTGGGCTGAGTTTCCTGACGAGAGCTTTCTGCGCTATCGCCCGCAGCAGATCGCGTGGCAAACCTTGGGTATCGCCGATGCGCGACAGGGCGAGCCGCGCGTTTTAGCGCGCGCGCATCAGCGTCCCGGCGCGCTAGAGGTATTCGTGTATGCCCCCGATTCGGACGGCCTGTTTGCAACGGTGATGGCGACCCTGGATCGCTTGGGCCTGAATGTTGTCGAGGCGCGCGTCGTCACCTCAACCCACGGCAACAGCCTCGATACGTTTCAGGTGCTGGACGCTGGCAGCGAGTTCATATCGCCCGAGCGCCGCGCCAGAACGGTCTCCGAGGCCATCGTTGAGGCGCTCAGCCGAGCCTCGCTGCGAACGCCGCCGGTGCGGCGCGCCATGTCCCGCCAGCTTCGTCACTTTCGCGTGGCGACCAAGGTTGAGTTCTCGCCCCATTCCTCGGGTCGTACCGAAATGAGTCTTGTATGTACGGATCGCCCCGGCCTGCTGGCGACGGTGTCAGCCGTGCTGCGTAACCAGGGCCTTCGCGTACATGACGCGCGCATCGCCACCTTCGGCGAGCGCGTGGAAGATTTTTTCTTGATCAGTGATGAACACGATGAGCCGCTAGACGACGCCGCTGCCGAGGCGTTGAAGTCAGCGCTGCTTGAATGTCTTGATGCCCCACCTACAACGCAAGAAATGCATGCCATCGCTATCTAACCTAGCTTCACCTGTCGACCTGCAAGCGCTGATTGAGGACGCCTTCGAGCGTCGCGATGATTTGCACGCAGACGAGATCAATGAGCGCGTTCGCCCGGCCGTCGCGCGCGCGCTGGATGCGCTGGAGTCGGGCGAGCTTCGTGTGGCTGAGCCGGTCGAAAATCGCGGCTGGCAAGTCAACGAGTGGCTAAAGAAGGCGGTGCTGCTGTCGTTTCGGGTGAGCGATATGCAGCGCATGGAAGGCGCACCCGCGCCATTTTGGGACAAAGTGCCGGCGCGCTTTGTCGATGCGGATGCCGATGCGTTTCGCGCCGTCGGTGCACGCATCGTGCCTGGCGCCATCGTCCGTCGCGGCGCGCACCTTGGTCGCGACTGCGTGCTGATGCCTAGCTTTGTCAATATTGGGGCGTACGTTGGTCCGCGCACGATGGTCGATACCTGGGCGACGGTGGGTTCGTGCGCTCAAATCGGAGCGGATTGTCATCTGTCCGGCGGGGTGGGCATTGGCGGCGTGCTTGAGCCGCTGCAGGCATCGCCCACCATCATTGAAGACAACTGTTTCGTCGGCGCGCGTTCAGAAGTGGTCGAAGGGGTAGTGGTTGAGCGAGGCAGCGTGATTGGCATGGGCGTGTTCCTCGGTCAGTCCACGCGGATCTACAACCGTGCCACGCGCGAAGTCAGCTATGGCCGCGTGCCGGCAGGCAGTGTGGTGGTTGCCGGTAGCTTGCCGGCGGCGGACGGAAGTCACTCACTTTACGCGGCCGTCATCGTCAAACAGGTAGACGAACGCACGCGCAGCAAAACGTCGATAAACGATCTGCTGCGCTCAGGCGAGTAGTGGATACACCTTAAGCGGAGCGCGAGATATGAGCATCACCCTCTACGGTTTGACCAAGTGCAGCACCTGCGACAAGGCGCAGAACTGGCTGCAGCGCCACAGCATCGCGTTTGCCTTTATCGACTACCGCGAGCAGCCGATTCCGGCCGGCACGCTAAAAGTCTGGGCGAATCAGCTGGGCGGCTGGGAGAAGCTAGTCAATCGCAGCTCGATGACCTGGCGCAATCTGCCGGAGTCGCGCAAGACGCCGTCCAGCGATCCCGAATGGACGCTGCTGATAAAAGAGTATCCAGCGCTGGTGCGGCGTCCGGTAGCGCTGGCGCTTGATGGAAGCGTCGGCGTAGGTTTTACCGATAAGCAGTACTCGCTTCGTTTCGTTAGCAAGTAGCCTCAGCGTGATGGGTTCTAGCGACGTAGTTGCGCTGACGCGCGCGTTGGTCGAGCGAGCATCGATTACGCCAGACGACGCGGGCTGTCAGACCCTGATCGCGGAGCGGCTGCAAACGTCTGGATTTGCTATCGAATGGATTGACGCCGGCAACGTCCGCAATATGTGGGCAACGCACGGGACTGGCAGCCCAGTTGTTTGCTTACTCGGCCATACCGACGTCGTACCACCTGGTCCACGCGCGACGTGGGCCAGCGATCCGTTTGTGCCGGAAGTGCGCGATGGGTATCTCTACGGACGCGGCGCAGCGGACATGAAGGCCAGCGTCGCGGCGTTTGTCTGCGCGCTTGAGCGTGTCGTGTCGGAACACGCTGAGCATCGCGGCACGCTGGCCCTGCTGCTGACGTCTGACGAGGAGGGCGACGCAATTGACGGCGTTCGATACGTCGCGAAGCGCTTCGTCGAGCGCGGTCAGGCGATTGACTATTGCCTAGTCGGTGAGCCGTCGTCCAGCACCGTGCTGGGAGACGTGGTGCGCGTCGGTCGTCGCGGTTCGTTGACCGGTACGGCCACGGTGCGCGGCGTACAGGGCCACGTCGCTTATCCAGATGCAGCAGTCAATCCCATCCATCGTGCGCTGCCTGCGCTGCAGGCACTGTGCGCGCGACGCTGGGACGATGCCCCGTACCCTGATTTTCCGCCCACCAGTTTTCAGATCGCCAATTTCAACTCGGGCACGGGTGCCAGCAACGTAATTCCCGGAGACGCTACGGTTCAGTTCAATCTGCGCTACTCGCCGCATTGGTCAGCCGATCGATTGATCGCCGACATCGAAGCCTGTTTCGCCGCACACAGCATCGACGTGGCCATCGCTTGGCACCGGTCGGGTGAGCCCTTTTACACCGCGCCGGGCGTGCTGCGCGAGGCTGTTTGTGCGGCCTTGAGTGATGTGTTGGGAGTCACGCCTATTGAGAACACCGGTGGTGGCACGTCGGACGGTCGCTTTATCGCGCCACTGGGCGCGCAGGTGGTGGAGCTGGGGCCGATCAACGCCAGCATCCATAAAGTGAATGAGCGCGTGAGCATCGCGGATCTTGAGCGTCTGCCGATTGTTTATGCGCGGGTGATCGAGAGACTGCTGGCGTAGACGATCCTTCGTTTTGCGACATAGCTGTCAAAGCTAATCCCGCCAGCTAGCATCTGTGTTGCTTAGTTTGAGTTGATCGTGATTCGAAGAGCAACACATTAGCCGAGGTCGGCTTGTGCTGCGCGGAGTCACTGCACCCTTCGACAGGCTCTGAGCGAACGGCTGACTCCGGGTTGCTCAAACATGTACTGGACAGATCAATACAGGCGTTTGTCGCCCGCCCGCCAGCGCCAGTGCCAAGGCTCGTAGACAACGCCGTGGCGGTTGTCGCGCGGATAGCTCATCGAGAATCCGAACGCAGCCGCGTTGCGATTCAACCAATCAAACGCGGTTGTCAACTCGAAACTCTCTTCCGCTGCGGCTTCGCCGCGACTGCTGATGTCGATAGCGCAGCCGCTGTGGTGCTCGGAATAGCCCGGTGCTGCGTTGACGCTGAGTATCTCGGCCACGGTTTGACCACGCGCTAGCTTGCGATCAAAAATGGCACGCTGGTACCACACGCTGCGGTAGCCTGAAATCGCTTCCAGCACGATGGCCTCAGCGGCTGCAGCGCGATGCATTCTCTGCCATGCGGCGGCGGCGGGTGAGAATAGCCACAGCGGGCGGCGGTAGCGATCAAAGCCTGCAAGCGCCAGCTGACACGGCTCGGCAACGATCGGTAGGTCGCGGCCGTCGCTGTAGTCCTCGTCGATGCCTAAGGCCGCCAGGTGCTCGCTATGCGTGAGCGCGTTAGGCAGATGAGTGCGGCAAATCGACGCAGCGCGCTGGTGATGCATGGCGAGTGCGCCCAGCGCGTCGGCAAGCCCCAGCGATTGCTCGAGGTGCGGAATCAACGCAGTCGTTTGTTTGTCGGATGCAACGGCGATAAATTTGCCGTCACGTTTGCGTCGTAGTAACCACTCCGCCCGGGCCAGCGCGCGTGCATCCTGATTGCTGCGCGCGCGCGCGAGGTGCGTTGGCCAGAGCTCGATGTCTGGCGTATTGATGAGAACGGTTGGCCGATAGCGCATCCGCGCAGCTTAGCGAGCCGCGCGCGTTACTGCGATATCGCGCAGGCTGTCCAACAGAACCTGAGGCTGCATGGGCTGCAGCAGCAAATTGAATTTCGCATGTGTTGGAATCAGCAGTACGCGCGGTCCATCGCTGGTGGCCACAAACGCGCGCTCGCGGTTGCGCAGGCGAAACCAGCCGCTGTTAAAGCCGGGCACGATCATGGCGTTTGTTTTCATAATCGGCTTAAACGCGGTGTGTTCAGCGAGGTCAATGACCCTAGCCTTCGCAAGGTCGAGCTGGTCGATGCTGAATCGCCGGCGGTAGAAGGTGGTGGTGATCTCTAAGGAGTCGCTGTCCAACCTGAGCGAATGCCGGCGCATTAGTCGAGAGAGTGCGAACGCGACGGCAACGACACACAGCGCGGTGCCCGCCAAGGCACGCGTGATGCTGGGGGGCGCGTCCTGAAACCCTGGCTGCGTCAGGACCACGCCTAACGCCACGGCGGTGATAATGGTCGGCAGCACGGCGGTCAGCATCAGCAGCCAAATGCGTGAGCGCGCCGAGGCCGGACGCAGTGCAATGCCCTTTCGCAAAGTCTCGTCGCGCACCGGGCTGGCTTGTATCGCGTTAGTTTGCATCCGCTTGGCCTTCGTCGGAAGAGGTGTGCTCGATCCAGCTGTTGATGTCGTTAATCACCTCAACCGCCATCGTGCCGGCGAGGCAATACTCCTGCGAAATTGCGGCTCAGATACCACGCAAGAACGTCGGAATTGAGCCGAGTGCGTTACACATGTCGTGTCAAACGAACGCTAGACCGCCCCCTACGAACCGACTAGCACGGCGACGGCGTGCGCTAGCGCGTGTGCAAGGATTGCTGCCTCAAGTCCAGAGAGCCAGTACAAATAGCCGAACAACATCCCTGGCACGGCGTTGCCGACGATGATGTAGGTGACGACCGGAGCGGTGAAGCTAGCACCCATTGCTGCGACTGCCGGTAGATGCAGCGAACCAAATAGCAGGGCAGCCACGACGATAGCGCCGATGACGTAAGCCGGACGTGGGAGGCCATGTCTTTTCTGGATGAAACGCCAAGGCAACCAAACCAAGACGGTCATCACCCCCCAGCGCATGAGAATTTCTTCCGTTACGCCGCCGTAAAGGAGCTTCGCAGCAGCAGGAATCTCGATGATTTGGCTAGGAGTGAGAAGCTCAGCGGGAGCAATGCGCTGCAATAGCAGCAGCAAACCACCTGTGAGGAGCCCGACAATCGCAGCAGGCTTGAGTTGCGGCTTTAGCGCCACCCAAGCGCCCGCTCTCGACAGGGCCAGCTCGATTGCAGGCGCGCCTAGCCCGAGCGGCCGACTCAGTGCGACGCCAGCCCAAACCGCCAGCGCAACCAATACAGCGCTTTGCAACATGCTTGCTGCAATAGCAAGCCCAATCGGCACGTGCGGGCGCGCGTTCTCGATGAGTTGGGGGAGTGCGGTCAGGCTCAGCACGACAACCCCGGCCATGCCGCCCAGCCACAGGGCGGCGCCTAGGCGAACGCTTGGGTTCCTCAACATCTAAATGCCTCTGAAGCGCTGGTCGATTGGGGGGTGCGGATCATCGATCTTCC
>JBBSIY010000116.1:0-8988 GCA_038257785.1 Lysobacterales bacterium | reverse complement strand
CTTATGCCGCCGCAGGCCGTAACTACGGCCCGAAGAACGCGCTGTTTGATAACGTCTCGGAAGTGCAGCAAGTGCTCGGCATGGATCACGAACTTTACCGCCGCTTGGCTCCTTCGTTAACCGTGCACTCCGGCATGAGCGTGCCGAATGTCGCGTTCGCACCTGCTGAGGTTCTGCGTGCCCTGCCGGGTCTTGAAACAGCGGCTATTGACCAGCTGATCAGCCAGCGGCAGGCCTTCAATCCAGCGCTGGGCGGCGCACCGCCGACCTTGCCCGACGGTAGCCCCCTCGTGGCGCAGGGAGGAAGCGGCACTTATACTGTCCGCAGCCGGGCGACGCTAGCCAATGGTGCCTGGACCCAGCTCGACACCACGGTCCGCCTTGGCGGTGCCGCCCTATCCGGACTCGCTTACACCGTCTTGCGCTGGCAGGAAGGTGAGCCACTATGAGCGCCTCACGTTTGCCGTCATCCATTTCAGACGCTCTAACACCCACCCTCAATCGCCTGCGGTTGCGCTATGCGCAAAGCCCGCTGCCGGCTTTTTTGGATTGGTGGTTCGCGCAGCTACGTAGCTGTCTGCCACAGCGCTGGCGGGCGGCGCTCGAGACCAAAGATGCCGAGCTCTGGTTCGTTATTGATGAGCGTCGCCTGCTGATAAGGCGCGGCGTTGTTGACGCAACTGACCTGCTGGCAGAGCTGGATTTGAACGCGCCAGACGAACTGAACGCCGCGTTCGACGAGAAGCTAGCCGAAGACTTGCGCAACCGCCGGCGGGTTCTGCTGTTGCCTAGCCATCAGGTGTTGCGTCGGCGCATGCATTTGCCAGTCGCCGCTCGAGACAACCTAGCCACCGTGCTGGGCTTTGAACTTGACCGGCAAACACCTTTTCGCGCCGAGCAGGTGTTCTTTGATAGCCGCATTTTGCCGCACGATAGCGCGGCAAAAACGCTGCCGATCGAGCTCGGCCTCGTGCCGCGCGAGCCGGTGAACGAGGCCATCGCAGCGCTGGGGCCGCTCGCACTGCAGCTTGACGGTATTGATGCCGGTACGCCAAGCGGGCGGATGGGTTTCAACTTCCTAGTGACGTCGCAGCGCAGGCGGCGGGTGCACAAACTGCTGTGGATCAATCTTGCCTTGGTCGCAGCCAGCATCATGTTTTTGCTGCTGGCGATGAGCCATTTGGTCGACAACCGAGTGGCAGCAGTGGAGTCGCTGCGGTTGGAGTCCGATGCTCAACGTGACGCCGCACGCGATGTCGCCGGTATGCGCAAGTCGCTGGAAGAGGCAGTCGCGGGCGCCAATTTCTTGGCCGTGCGCAAGAGCGTGGCGCCTAGCGTCATCGAATTGCTAAACACGCTGACCGAGACGTTCCCCGACGACACGTTTATCGAACGCATCAATTTGGCTGGAAGCACGCTCAGCATGACGGGTCAAAGCGGCCAAGCAGCGCAGCTCATTGAGCTGCTGCGCGACGTCAAGGGCATCCGCGAGGCGGCGCTTTCGGGTCCCATCGCGCCCGATGCACGCAGCGGCAAAGACCGCTTCAACATCACCGCGCAAGTCGGTGAGCCGAAAGTTGAGGAGGACGCCGATGCGGCAGCTTCCGGACGGTAGACGCGGGCAGGTTCTGGCCCTCGGGTTGGTGGCCCTTGTTCTGGGTGGCGGGTATCTGCTGTTCGTGCACTGGTGGTTCACGGGACCGTTGATGCAGGCGCGCGCCGAGCTCATCGAGCTGCGTGAGCAAGAGTCGAAGTTCCGTCATAGCGCGTTGCAGCGGCCCGCGATTGAAGAGCGGCTCGCTGAAGTGCGGGCATTCGAGGCGACCAATCCTGGGTTTCTTCCAGAAGACAATTTTGATCTTGCCGCATCGGCGCTGATCCAGCGTCTGCGCACTCAAGTCGATGGCATGGGCGCGGGCAACGACTGTCAGCTGGCCAGCACCACTCCTGTGCCTTCGCGAGAAGAAGAGCCTTTCGTGCGAGTGGCGATACAGGTCCGCATGCGCTGTGAGACTGAGCGCCTGCTGCCTGTGCTACATGCGCTTGAGTCCGGTAGTCCGCAGTTGTTCGTGAGTGACTTCGGTGTGTTCACGCGGCGCGTGGCGCAGCAGGGGGTCGCGATAGGCAGCCAGCGCGGCAATATCGACGTCAATTTCGAGCTGTATGGCTATCTGCGACAGCGTGGGGGCGGCAAGTGAGCGCCGCATCGCTACGCTTGATCACGCTCTTGATCGCCTTGTTTTGCGGCTGGAGTCTGCTGGTGCTGGTGGTCGTCGAGACCGGCCTCGGTGCACGCTATAGCCTGCATCCTGAAGACGCCGAACAGATCGCCGTGCCGCCTTCCCTGCGCCTCAATCAGGCGAAGAGTGCCCTGCAAGGGCTCGAAGCGTATGCCGTGATCGGCGAGCGTCCGCTGTTCAATGCTGATCGCCGACCGCTTCCGCCTGAGGCCTCTGCCGACGCGCCGCCGCCGGTTGTTGCCTCGGCGCCTCTCGATGTCGTGCTGACTAGCGTGATATTGCGAGGGGACACCAAAATTGCGCAATTCACCGATAAAACCAGCGGCGTATCGCAGCCTTTGAAGGTCGGTCAGTCGCTGGCGGGCGAGCAGTCCGCCTGGAAGCTGGTTGAACTTGCCGCACGCGGCGCGGTCTTCGAAGGCCCCTCAGGCCGTATCGATATTGCGCTGCGCGTGTTTGATGGCCAGGGCGGTGAGGCACCCACCGCAGCACCTGAGCCCAGTGCGGCCGCGCAAGCGGCGCAAGATCCCAACGCTGGCCAGAGTGTCGTCAACCCGCAGGCGAATCCTAACGGTCAGGCCAATCCGGCGGATGGATCAGAGAGCCCCGAATCGCGCGCTGAAATGATCCGACGTCGGATCGAAGAGCGACGTCGGCAAATGCGCGAAGAAGCCGCCCGCGCGGCAGAGAATAAAAAACAATGACCAGCTTATTTATGTCCACCCAATTTGTCGGCCAAACGAGGAGCGTCGCGTGACTTTTCGGTTGCCCTTGATCTTACTAACGGCGCTAATCGTTGCCGTGTCCGGCTGCGCGACAACCTCCGGACCCCCCGCGGCACGTATCTATACGGATTTCTCCAGCGAGGCAGCGGCTTCGGCTGAGGGCACTGCGAATGGTGAATCGATTGATGGACCAGGCGAATCTGCGGAAAGTGATGAGCCCACGTCTTCAAGCCTCAATCGTGTGGGCACCGGGAAACTAGTCAATGAGACGGCAGCGCGTCGGCCAACCTCACCCGAAGGTGCCACAGGCGAGGTGACCTTCAACTTCGAAGGCGAGTCGCTGCACGCTGTTGTCAAACTGATTCTGGGGGAGTTCTTGCAGCAGAACTACGTCATTGCGCCCGGTGTGCAGGGCACGGTGACGTTCTCTACCGCCAAGCCTTTGCGCGGTGATCAGGCGCTATCGATTCTCGAGATGCTGCTGCGTTGGAATAACGCAACGCTGATTTGGGAAGACGGCCGCTATACCGTGTTGCCCGTGGCGCAGGCGCTGGCTGGCAACCTTTCGCCGCGCGTTGGCCCCGCGCAGACTGCACGTGGGTACGAAGTGCGCGCAGTGCCGCTGAAGTTCATTTCAGCCACTGAAATGGAAAAGCTGCTCAAGCCCTACGCGCGGCCTGAGAGCGTCATCAATATTGATCCGCAGCGCAATCTGATCACGCTGGCGGGCACCCGCGCTGAGCTAGAGAACTACCTGCAGACCATTGAGATTTTCGATGTCGACTGGCTAGCCGGCATGTCGGTCGGCGTATTTACCCTGCAACAGGCCGAGGCGGCACAGGTCATCAGCGAGATGGAGAAGATCTTCGGCGAAGGTGGCAACACGCCGCTTGCCGGATTGTTTCGCTTCATTCCTTTAGAGGGCATCAACGGCGTGCTGGTGATTACGCCGCAACCTCACTACTTGGCGACCATCGAAGAGTGGTTGCAGCGCTTCGATCTGGGCGGAGGCGAATCGGGGCAGCGGCTATACGTATATGAAGTAAAGAACGTCAACGCCTTGGATCTATCTGAAACCCTGTCCGATATTTTCCAAACCTCTGGCGGTGGGTCGTCCGCGGCTCGTGGCGGTGGTGTCGCGCCTGGTCTAGAGCCGGTTGAAATTCGTACGCTCGGCGCGGACGGCGGTCAGCGCAGCACGACTAATGATGAGCGACAGGCGCGTCGTGATGAGCGCCGCGCTGCACGGACCGCCGCTGGCGGCGCTGCTTCAGCGGGTGGCGATGGTGTTTCACTCGGCGCTTCCGACGATGTGCGTATTTCGGCGGTGGAGGAAAGCAATTCGCTGATCGTTCGTGCCGCGCCGTCGCAGTGGGAGTCAATCAAGCGCGTGATTCAGCGGCTTGATCAGGTGCCGCTGCAGGTCGTTATCGAAACGCAGATTGTGCGCGTGGCGCTCAACGAGTCGCTTAAGTTTGGCGTCCAGTGGTTCTTCGAGAACTCGATCACTCCTGCGGCGCTCCGCGACAACGCGGCAAGCCGTCGAGGCTTTGGAGACTACGCCGGCACCATCAGTCAAGTCAGCCAGGATAATCCAGGCGGAATTTCTTGGAGCTTTTTGGGACCTAACGCCCAAGCATTGATATCAGCGATTGATTCTGTCGGCGATGTGACGATTCTTTCCGCACCTTCGCTGGTTGTGCTGAACAACAAGCAGGGCACCATCAATGTCGGAACTCAGATCCCGGTCGTCAGTACGTTCTTCAATAACAACATCGGCGGCAACGATGGTGGTGTGGGTAACGTGGGAACCAGTTCAGTACAGTTCCGCCAAACGGGCATCACGCTAAGCGTGACTCCGCGGGTCAACCCCGGAGGCTTGGTGTTCCTTGAGATTGAGCAGGAAGACAGTGGTCAAGGCGCTGGAGAGGCGGTCGGCGGCAACGTTCCGATCGACACTCGAACCATTCAGACCGAGGTCGCTGTACAAAGCGGCAACACGGTGGTGCTCGGAGGGCTGATCAAAGAAGAGAACGGCTCCAGCAGCTCGGGTGTGCCGTTTTTGAGCCGCATTCCTGTGGTCGGTGCGTTGTTTGGTGGCAAGAGCAGAACGAGCAATCGAGAGGAATTGATCGTCCTCATTACTCCTCGAGTTATTCGAAACGCCGACGACGCCCGCCAGATCACCGACGAATATCAGCGACGCTTCCGCGGCTTGAAGCCGCTGGTTGTGCCCGCTGACCCACAATGACCCTTAGGACTGACGTATGACACTCCAATCTCTTTTTTTGCGCGCGGCGCTCGGCCTCATGGCTGTCGGTCTGACGGCTTGCGGAACAATGCCTACGCGATCCAACTTGCCGCCAGAGGAAGCAGTCGCCCAGCTTGCCAAGCAGCGCTGGGACCATCTCATTGCCGGTGAATGGGAAGGTGCCTATGGTCTCCTGACTGAGGGCTATCGCGAGGCGAACGCGCTGCAGAGCTATGAGCGCTCATTTGTGGGCACCAATGTCAAATGGGTGAGTGCAGAGGTCAGCAGCGTGACGTGCAGCGACCCGCAGCGCTGCATCGCCGCGATGCAGATCACGTTTGAACTCAATCAGGGTCTTTTGGTCGGCGTCCCGACCGCGCACAGTGAACAGATAATTGAAGAAACGTGGCTAAATACTGGTAAAGCTTGGGGCCATTTGCCACGCAAGTAGGCTCGACTTCTGTATTCGGGGCTGGCTCAACGGCTTGCCAGCTCACTGAAAGCCAAATGTTCAAGAGTCGTTGCGTAGATGGTAAGAAGGTGGATATACTCCACAACGCTACACCCGATGTCGCCCCCGTATCGGCAGTCCGCTGTTTCGAGGGGTGGCCGGCAAGCGGATGTAAAACCAAAAGCCCTGTTACCTCTTAGGAGTGTTGTGATGAAGAAGAATTCAATGTCCACAGCCATCTGCGCCGGCGTTGCCGGTGTTGCTGGTCTGGTGGGTATGGCGAATGCCGTCAACCTGAACCCGGATGGCTTGGGTCAGGTCATGCTCTACCCGTACTTCACGGTCAACGGTGGAAACACCACGCTGTTGTCGGTCGTCAACACGACTGATCAGGCCAAGGCCGTCAAAGTGCGTTTCCTTGAGTCCCTGAACAGCGCCGAAGTCCTCGACTTCAACCTGTACATGTCGCCGTTCGACGTGTGGACCGCCCGCCTGTCGCAGACTGCGACCGGCGCGTCGATCTTCACTGACGACACCACCTGCACCGTGCCGAACTTGGTTGGTAAAGACAATGGCGGCCAGTTCTCGCAGTTCCGTCCGTTCGAGTTCGAGAGCAACTCTCCGGACATCATCGGCGAGCTGGGTCAGCTGCGTCTGGGCGGAGCGGGCGGCGCGTTGACCGCGATCTCGTCGGCCGAGCGTATGCGTCAGGGTCACGTTGAAGTGATCGAAATGGGCGTGTTGTTGAACGAAGTTGCCCCGAGCACCTTTACTCCGCGCTCGTGGTCGATCCATGCCGGCGCGGCTGGTGCGCGTCTTCCGAACAACTGCGCTGCACTGCAGGCTGCTTGGTCGATCAATCCGTCGGGCCAGTGGACCGCCGACCGTGGCCGCGCGATCAATGCGCCGTCCGGTGGCTTGTTCGGTGGTGCGGCAATCGTTGACGTGGCCTTCGGCCGCGCGCTGACCTACAACTCCGACGCCATCGACGGCTTCTGGAACCCGGTTGGTATCCCGGCTGAGGCCAACGGCACCACCGCTGACCTGCACCGCGAGCCGGGCGACACCGCCCCGAGCTTGGCGAATGCGCGCACCAATGCGGATGACTCCGCTACGGCCATCGTGTTCGACAACGGCGCCATCGCTACGGCCACCTTCAATGACGGCTTGAGCGCTGTTTCTGCCGCTTTGATGGCGCGCTTCATCTACAACGAGTTCAATCTTGAGAGCTCGCTGGCTGCTGCGTCTGAGTGGGTCATCACCTTCCCGACGAAGCGTGGTCACACCTACGTTGACGGCGCTGGTCAGGCTCTGCCGGGCGTTGACGTGCGTCCGTTCTCTGACGGCGTGGACGTTGAGCCGGTTGCCGCCCATCGTGACGGTCGCCCGTTTGACACCTACGGTCTGTGCGAGCGCATCAACATTCGTTGGTGGGATCGTGAAGAGCGTACCCCGGGCCCAGGCGCTGTCGGTACCGACATCTCGCCGCGTCCGCCGACAGATGCGCCGATCTTCCCGCAGCTGTGCTGGGAGTCGAACATCTTGGCGTTCAACCAGCCGCTCGATACGGCCGAAACTGCAACGTCAATCTTCGGCGCAACTCCGAAGCAGGGTGCGCATGGTTTGAACATCGGTGCCTTCAGCAGCGGCTGGATGCGTTTGGAGTTCAACGATCCAATCGCACCGGCGAACACCTTCCGCAACTACTTGCTGTCGGATGACGTCAACGTGCGTGGCATCGTCGGTCTGCCGGTCATTGGCTTCTGGGCCGCTGACTACACCAACTCAGCGGTTGGCGCTGGCGTTCGTGCGAACTTCAGCCAGATCAGCGACCATCGCTTGGATCGTGACGGCTACCTGTTGGGCGGAGCGGCATCGCCGGCCTTCGGTACCAACTTGAACCGTACGGGTCTTGCGACTTGGACTGCGGCTACCAGCAACTAAGGTGGCCGACTAGCCCAAAAAGGCTAGGAGCATAGCTAGAAAATCTTCGGGGCCTTCGGGCCCCGAAGTCTTTTTAGAGACCCTACTTTCGCCATAGCGGTGTACGCTTGCTCTTGGAGCTAAACGTATCAAGCTCTCGGCAGACGCCTACTATTCAGAATTGTTGCGTCACACTAGCAAGCTGCCCCAACAGGAGAATGCGCGATGAAGCTAAACCCCACTGGCGCCACCTTGGTCTTACTGGCCTTGAGCGTGGGTGTCTCGAGCGCGTTGCATGCTCAGGTTGCATCGCCGAAGGTGGTCATCGCGAACACAACGCCCAGTGCAGAAATCGGACTTGATTCCGCCGCCGCCGTGCAGTTTCTTGCGAACGGTGACATTCAGATCAATTGCCGCTTGTCCGGCAATGCGTGCGTTACGCAAAACCTCGGCTCTGGTCCGAGCAATCCGAATGCACCGACGGGCGTCGTTTTGTCGCGTAGCCCGATAACCAGCCCCATCTCCACCAGCACGCCTCTGACGTTGAGCTGGAGTAGCTCGGTCAACACCGACGTCTGCTTTGCTTCCGCGCCGGCTGGCGTGAGCGGCTGGAGCGGTGAGCTTCCGCGCACAGGTTCGCGCGTATTGAACTCGCTGCTCGCCGGCACCTACACGTTTCAGCTGCGTTGCTACAACGACGCCGGCTCAACTCTCGCGACCGCCACACCTGTTACGGTTGAGGGGCAGGTCATACCGCCGCCAACGAACTACTGCGCCGAGTATTACGACGGTACCCCGTTTCCGCTTCCCACCAGTGCAAACTTCAATGCGCACAATCATGAACGACTTGACGTGGCTTTTTCGCAAATCTGGTCAACGCCGGTCGGTTCGCCTAGCGATCGGCGTGCGTTGCCAGGCCCGTTCTTGAACCCCTCGGGCAATCGCTACATGTCGATCCCCTTCGTGATTACCTCCGACGTTGGGTCGGCATCGCAGATGCGCCTCGAGTTCATCGAGGCCGCTGGGCTCGATGGCGTTCAGACCGGCAGCGTCACCGCCACAATCAGCCCATGCCCAGGCGATTTCCGCGCGGCAGTCAACGGATCTAGCGACGCCTATTTGAGCTTTCAGTGCCGACGTGGCTACGGCTCGGTGTTCAGCCTGAATGCAACGTCTGTCAGCTCGCAGACTGGCTGTCCTGCGCCAGTTGGTAAACAGATGTACATCAACATCTCGACTCACAATATGTATGGAACGACACCTGGCCCGTCGAGCTGTGCGGCAAACGGCATGTCGAGCCCGCGGATCAATTCCATATCCAGCTTGATAATATCGGGCTGGAAGCGCGCCAGCAGGTTCAGGCCCGCATGCCCCGCGCCGAAATCGTCGAGGGCGGTG
>JBBSIY010000115.1:0-9131 GCA_038257785.1 Lysobacterales bacterium | reverse complement strand
GCACCGATGGCAACGGCGCTGCCGCCGCTAAGGTCGATTTGATACAGGCCAGTGACACCTGCGGACTTCAGCGCGGCAATACCGCTGTTGTTGCGACCAAAGAAAACGATGTCGAAACCGCCGTCCCCTTCGATATCAACGCCCAGGGGACCAAGCGGCACCTGCACGCCGTCATTCGGCGGATTTTGCAGATTCAATACGTTGCTATCGGGCTCGATCACGAACAGCGCGGTACTGGGCGTACCAGCGACACTGTTCATGTAAGCCGCAGCCACCGGTTTGATGCTGCTCGGGCTGATCGCGCCATCGACGATGGCGGCACCGGTCGCGACATTGATGCGCAGGTTTTGACCGCTGCCGGTGATTACGCGCAGACGATCAGGTACCGGGTTGAAGTCGACACCGTAAGCGCCACCGCCCAGTGCGACGCTGATCTGTGCGCCCGCCGTGGCAACGCCGGTAAGCGAATTGATGGTGTAAATGCGGCCAGAACTACCCACACCGTAGAGCACGCCAGTCGCTGGGCGCGTATCGATGCCGATTAGCGAATCGCCAGCATTCAAACCCGTTACCGCAACGTTGGCCTGCACTGCGCCGGGATTGGACACGGCGAACGTCAGCAGACGATTGTCATTTGTTAGGGCGACAGCCGAAGCCTGCGGCGGCGGCGGCGCGAGAACCGGCTGGCTTCCCAAGACTGCCATACCGTTCAGAACTGGGTTGCCACCCACTGCGCCTACCAGCGTTGCTGCACCGCTGCCCAAGTCGACCCGATAGAAGCCGGTAGTGCCACCGCTGCGCAGGGTGGCGTAGGCGATGTTTTGCCCACCAACAAAACGCACGTCTAGGCCCGCATTGCCGCCGGCATCAAGCGTCACACCGAGCGCGCCCACAGCCACCAGCGTGCCGTTGTTCGGCGGGTTTTGCAGCATCAGCGTGCTCGCCGCCGCATTGATGACGTAGAGCGATGTCGACGTTGTGCCAGCGAAGCTGTTTATGTAGCCGGCGGCGCCAAGCACAGGGCCGGCGGGGTTAATCGCGCCGTCCACAGTCGTGGCGCCGGTGTCGACGTTGATGCGCAAGTTTTGGCCCGTATTCGTCACTAGACGAAGGCGATCCGGCACCGGATTGAAGTCAACACCGCCCGAAGTACCGCTTACCGCAACGTCGGTGCGCGACCGAAACGTCGCCGCACCGGTAGCGGCATTGATCACGTAGATGCGGCCTGACTGAGTGATGCCGTACAGGTCACCGGTAGCCGGCCGGACATCGACACCGAGCAGATTGTCGCCCTGCTCAAGGTTGCTGATTGCCACCGATCCGATGATGGCGCCCGGCACCTGCGCCGAGAATCGAACGAGGCGATTGCCATCGGTGAGCCCGACAACGGTCTGCGCCCAGACGCTAGAACTCGCAAACAACAGCGCGAGCGCGAAACAAATTCGGTTGAACATGACGTTTTACCCTCCCCGGCAAAGATTTTGAGTTGCACCGAGGACAGCATCTCCCCCGCGCAGACCGACAGCACCGCTGATCACAGCTCTCGTTTAGATCACCACGTGCGAGCGCATTGCGCTCGCCGAAAGTTCACAACTAGCGCTGCGACCGAGCCGCGACTATACCCCGTGCACAGACGTCGCGGGCGTCACCTCTCTGCCTCAATGGCAAGTCAATCGATCGCTGGTACCGTGCTGCGCCGCAGCAATGCAAGGGCTGCAACGGCCCATCCAAGCATCATCATGACGCCGCCTGCTGGCGCTAAGACGGCGGGCATTCCCGCAAGCGCGAGGGCAATCAGACTGCCGCTAAACAGCGCGGTACCTACCAGGAGAAGTGAGCAGATGCTGCGGTTAACCAGCGTCGGCCGCCGCGTCAGCGCGAGGCCATACACGGCAATGCCATGCAGCAACAAATACAGCGAGGCACGCTCAAGCCGCGCGACATTCTCAACGGCAGCCGCATGCGCGCCATACGCACCGAGCCCAATCGCCGCGCCGCAGTAAAGTGCCGCGATGAACGCCGCCGCACGTTCAAATGTCGGCGGCGATGCGGTCATGCTTTGGGCTTCAGATAGGCATCCAGATCGCGCTCCAGATTGGTTGCCTTGAACGCGGGCAGCACAAAAACGCGCCCAGCGAATCGCTCCTGCAGGGTCTTCAGCTCGGCATCAAGGGCCGCGCGCTTTGTTGCCGGCGATGTTGCGTCAGCAACCACCAACTCTTTCTCAGTATCAGCTAACTTCACCGTATCGTCGGTGCCCACTGCATCGGCAGCTTGCGTAGCAGCCGCCACATCGTTTTTATCCGAGGCCGGCGCGTTGGCCCAGGCATCCGCGGTCGCGCTATCGAGCGCGGCGGAAAAGGCGGCGTAGGTCTTACCGTCGACCTTCCACGCGCTAAGGACCACGCGCAAACCCTCCACCGTCGTGAATGTGGCGGTGCGTGCCCCGTCATCGCCAGGCGTCATAGAGACGCTCTCAACGACATCGTCAAAGCGGAGGCTGTCGATTAAACCGGCAGTGGCATCTGCGACAAACTCACTCGCAGGCTCGCGACCGCGCGGCAAATTCTGAACTTTAAAGTCGCCGCCAACACCGGCCTCGCGCGCAATCTCAATGGGTTGGCCTTGAATAGGCACCACGCTCACCTTCATCACACGCGCGCTCGGCACATTGACCAGCTCGCGCTGCAGCCATTCCACCGGCTTACGCTCGGCGGTGATGTTGCCGTCAACCAGCCAGCTAGCCGCCTCGCCGTCGAGGCGAACATAGGTGCCTTTGCCTTGCGAACTGTTGTCGCCGAGAATGATCTTTAGATCGGGCCCACCGCCGCTCAGTTCGACCCGCACCCCTTGCGCATCGGCGTCCGCCACGTCTTCCACCGACAGTCGATAATGCAGCTCTGGATTGCTCGTCTTCGCAGCCACCTTCTGCGCATCGGTAAGACCCATGAGCAGCGCGCGCACCTTGCCGGCATCCGCCGGGTAGCCGCCGCGCTCGGCCAAATGCCAGCCGTCGTCACTGCGATTTAGGGTGACCAAGGTGGCACTACCACCGCCGACAACCTTTACCTGCTCAATCTCATTCAAGCGTGCCGCAAGATCAGGCAGGAGCGGGCCTTGCAGACCGACGTCCTGCTGCGGCGCACGCTCGGCAATCGACCACAGCGCCAAGCCAGCAATTACAACGGCGACAGCGCCTAACAGCAGCAACCGACGTGCGTTCATGCGCGCTGCTCCTTGCGCTTGCGAGTGCGCCAGTAGGCGAAGCCAAGTGCGCCGATGGTCAGCAGAAGCGGTACGCCCGCGATATTGAGAAACTTCAGCTTGCCGCCCAACGATTCAATGTCAGCATCTAGCTGACGCCGCACTTGGCGCAGCTCCCGACGAATGCGCAATTTTTCATCCTGAAAGCGCTGCAGTTCGCTCTGCTGCTCCGGGCTTAGCAGCGCGGAACTGGCATCGCCGCGCGCGCCCTGCAGCTCGGTCAGCTTGCGTTCGGTTTCAGCCAGCTCGCTTTGCAGCTCTTCTTCCTTAGCGCGGAAGCGGTCATCAGCTGCGCGTCGAATGCCCTCGACGGCGGTGAACGGTCGGCTTGACGTAGCGCGCGTGCGCACGCCGATCAAATCAGCGCTGCCGACTAGGTTATCCACGGAGTTGATAATGAAGTCGCCGTTGCTGGCAAAAGAATCCACCACCCGTTGACCAAAAAATGACTGCACGGTGACCCAGAGGCGATCCGAAAAAACATCGGTATCCGCAATCAGCACGATATTGGCGTCATCGATGCTCTCGGCTAAATGCGCATCGCCACTGCGCTCGGGGAACGCCGTCTTGAGCGACCCGGTGAGGCGCCCGGCCAGCACGTAGTTGTTGCCAGTTGGAGCGAAATCGGCAAACAGCGCCTGCGGGTCGGGCAGGAAGCGCACGCGGTCAGCAGATACGGCCGCGGCATTCGCGGAGCTTTGCGCCAGCGGCTCCAAAGCGACGCCGGCACCCTCACTCAGCTGAAAAAATCCTGCACTCGATAGGTTGACGCTCTCCAGCTCCGCCGAGATCACGTCCGACTGATTGAGCGCTGTCTTGCCTAAGCCGAGAATGGCGAGATGGCGCGCCGGTGGCGCATCTTCGCGTGGCTTCACCTGCAGAGCGTACTGCGCGTCGAGCACGACTTGATTGGGGTCGTACTGCACGCCCCAGACGGCAAACAGCTTGGCCAAATCAGATGACTTGTTCTCGAACATTGCTTGGGTCGGATCAGCACCCTGTCCGGCTTGCTCGGTTTCCGCATAGGGGTCCACCAGCACCATCAAGCGTCCACCGCGCAAGACAAATTGGTCGATTGCGTAGAGCGTGTCATCTGCGAGATTCTTCGGATGCACCAACAGCAGCAGCTGGACTTCGTCCTCGATGGCTTTGGCGGCTGGATCTTGCCGACGCATCTCAAACAGCTTGCTGAGCTCGCCATACATCACCCAGCCTTCGTTGACGCGCTGCGTAGCCGGATCAAATCCGGGTCCAATATCAAGCCCCGACATCCAGCCAACAACAGGTTGCGCCTCTTCGCTCAAACTCGAAATGATCTTGGCGATGTCGTACTCAAGAAACGCTTCTTTGCTCGGCTGAAAAAACGGGATCGCCGCGGCACCATCAGTTGAGTTGCTGCCCGCCAAGCCGAAGAACATCGACTGCCCGCCCGGGCCAATCGGCACGCCCTGCAGACCCGCGCTGGTCGCGCGGTCTTCATCTTCCGAAAACGGCAGCGGATCGATGACGTGCAGTATCAGCTTGCCCTTGGACTTGTCGGTCAGCTCTTCCAGCAGCTCACGCACGCGATTGGCGTAAGTCCGCAGCTGAGGCGCGTCCTGCGCGAGCGAGTCGGAAAAGTAGAAGTGCAGCGTGATTGGCTCTTCAAGCTTGCTGACCACGCGCTGCGTGCCCTCTGACAAGGTGTACAGCTTGTTCTGGGTCAAATCGAGCCGAGCTCCGCGAAACAGACTGCCGGAGAGCACCACGGCCGCCAAAAACAGCAACGCTAGGATGAGCAAACTGGTGCCAGCAACGGCTTGGCGATTGAGCTTCGACTTAGAAGAGTTAGACACTGCTGAATTAGACATCGCTGATTTAGCCATGATTAGTCAGCCTTCTTGAGTTCAATTACCACAGCGGTGGCGTACAGCCAAAACCCAATCGTCAACAGAAAGAAAAGCAAGTCGCGCAGGTCGATCACGCCTTTGCCGATCGCGCTGAAATGGGTCAGAAAACTGAGCTGTGCGACTGCATCCACAACGCTCTGCGGAAACACGGCCGCAAACACGTCCAAAACAAGCGGAAATCCGGCCAGCATCATCAAAAAGCACACCAAGACGGTGAGAATGAAGGCCACGACTTGACTGCGGGTAGCCGCAGAAAGGCAAGAAGCGATGGCGAGAAACGCGCCGGCCATCAGCAGGCTGCCGATGTAGCTGGCGAGAATGGTTCCGTTGTCGGGTTCGCCCAGCACATTCACCGTGATCCAGATCGGAAAGGTGAGCGCTAACGCTATGCCGACAAAGGCCCAGGCCGCCAGAAACTTAGCCATCACCGCCTGCCACATGGTGACCGGCAACGTCAGCAGCAGTTCGATGGTGCCGCTTTTCCGTTCCTCACTCCACAGCCGCATACCCACCGCCGGAATCAGAAACAGGTAGAGCCACGGATGAAAGCTGAAAAACGGCTGCAGGTCCGCCTGCCCGCGCTCGAAGAACGCGCCCAAATAGAACGTCAGAGCACCGGACAACAGTAGAAAAATAACGATGAATACATAGGCCAGCGGCGTGGCGAAGTAGCTGTTCAGCTCGCGCCGAAAAATGGCGCGCACGGGGTGGGTGGTGTCACTCATGACCGAGCCTCCGAAGCGGTAGTGATTTGCCGGAAGACTTCATCCAAACGCCCGCGCTCAAGCTGTAGCTCGGAAAAGTCGATCTTCTGCTCGCGCAAAAAGCCGGCTACAGCTTCGAAGATCGACGCATTAGGCTTCGGAAACGCGGTCAGTCGCCCGTCTTGGGCGTCAATCTCTACGCCAGCGACGCCCGGCAGGCGCAGAAGATCGGCGCGCAAGGCCGCCGCATTCGGCGTGGTCAGCGACACAGCACGATGAAAACGAGAGCGCGCTTCGAGCTGCTCAGGGGTAGCGTCGGCGAGTAAGCGACCGCGCGCGATGATGACGGCGCGTGAGCAGACCGCCTGCACTTCTTCGAGGATGTGAGTCGAAATGATGATGATCTTGTCGCGCGCCATCGATTGAATCAGCGCGCGAACCTCGTGCTTCTGATTAGGGTCGAGGCCATCGGTGGGTTCATCCAGCACCAGTGCCTGCGGATCGTGCAGAACCGCCTGCGCCAGTCCAACGCGACGTTTAAATCCTTTCGACAGCGTATCGATCGGCTGCGCAAGCACGGCGCTCAGCTGCAGCCGGCCTACGACGTCATCGATGCGGGCTTTTCGCAGCGCCCCGACCAGTCCGCGCACGTCGGCGACGAAATTCAGAAACTGCAGCGGGGTCATCTCGCCGTAGCTCGGCGCGCCTTCGGGCAGATAGCCGAGCTTGCGCTTGGCAGCGATTGGGTCGTCCTGCACGTCGTGGCCGCATACGCTAGCGGAGCCACTCGTCGGCGTGAGGAACCCGGCCAGCATTTTCATGGTGGTGGACTTTCCGGCACCGTTGGGGCCGAGAAACCCCAGCACTTGACCAGGCTCGACTTGGAAATCAATGCCGTCTACGGCGGTCATTTGACCGTAGCGTTTGCAGAGCGATCGGGCTTCGATCATCAGGGCATCCTGTAAGGTAGTGGCAAAGTTGGCAAAGTTGGCAAAAAAGAGCGTGCGTCAGCGCGCTGACGCTGCGAACCCGCAATACGGCCGGAGAAAAAGCAGAACGCGTGTCGCTCTACTGCAGCGACCGGGCGTTGCGCGCGCCGCGCGTTCGCAGACCACGCAGCGCTATACCGCAGAACATGCGAGAAAGTTCCGCGATCTCAGCTTCTGGCAATGCGATACGGCGAGGCCAGCAGTCCGTATAAAGCGCAACGGCCCGCCGAAGCGGGCCGTTGCATCAGTCGCTCAAAGCAATCAAGCAGATCAGCGAATAGGCCAGTAGACGGTGAAGGTGGCCTCTTCTGCCGAGGTCTCATCAATCTCGGTCAGGTATTCCTCAAAAGCACGGTCGTGAACCTCTTCTCCATGCGAGGCGGCATACGATCGCAGCATGTCGCGCACGAGCGGTAGCGCCGCCGGATGCCCCTGATACTCGGCCTTCAGGACACGCCCTGTGTAGGTTTGACCTTGCAAGACATTCTCTGGCAGCGTCAAGCCCTCGAGCGGTGCCAACGGCGGAAATGTCACAGGCGCTGCATCGGCCATCGGCGTGTCGACCGCGACAGGTGCGTCCGTACCGGTCCCCGCGACCGCCAAGGTTTCGTCAACCGCCGCTTCGTCAGCTGCGCTAGCAGCATCGTCTTCGCCCTCCACTGGGCGCTTGACGGGAACAGCCACGTCGAACTCGTACTTATCACTGCCGAAACTGGTAGTGATAAGCCGCGAAGGGCCTGCTTGCTCTAACCCATTGGACTTGGCGGCCGCGCGCGCGGCCTCTAGCGCGGCCAGCATCGCATCTTCCACAGCCGTGATATTGCGCGCCGACGAGGTGCTCACATAGAGAATGTGCTGCGGCGCTACGACAGTATCTTGGACATCAAGGTCTTTGTAGTCATAGTTCGGCATGGTTGCGATCAAACCAACCAAATTCGACAGGCCGCTGCGAATGTCGTCACCGACGTTGCGCACCACGTACAAACCGGCGTAACGGCCGCGCAGATCCCAGCCGTACTCGACGTCGTAGCCCCATTTAATTTCGACGGTCTTATCTTTCTTGTCGAACTCAAACCGGGCAAGTTTGTTGAAGCCGTAGGCCTCATCGGTAATGCGGTAGACGATGTATTCGTCCTGCACGCTTTCGATGATTTCCATGCTGCCGTTGCCAACGCGAGCGTCTTTGGAGGCAAAGTTCAGCTTGGCACCGACGCCTTTCGGCGGGCCTTCCAGCGTGTAGACCACGCGCGGATCGTGCTGACGCAGCGGGTGCCACGCGGCAAATCGACGGAATCCATCCAGCGTGTCAAACACTTGACGCACTGGGTGGTTAGTCTCGATCGAATGATCGACATGGCGTTTGTCGGCGATGAATAAGCCGGCGACGACGTAGAGGACAGCCACAACGACGACAGCGGTCAACAGCTCAAGAAAACGGATCATTCAGGGCTCCAGGGGTTACGTTCACGGCCCAATCTGGCCGCGCCTGTCCGCACGTTGCCAAGCTTGCGCCTCTTGCCAAAACAATAAGGGCTTCGCGTCGAGCACCGGTACGAGCGCCGAATGTTAACAGGCTTGTTGCCCCGCTCGCAGCAGGCGCTGAATCTAGCCGCTCTCTGGCGTTCGCCTTCTGCTGGCGCATCGCTGACGACCGTATATTGCTTTGGCTACACGAGCTTAAGCTCAAACGCCTTGAGGACGGCACGTGTGCGGTCACGCACACCGAGCTTGGAAAGGATGTTCGAGACATGATTTTTAACCGTGCCCTCAGCCACGCCTAGCGAGTTGGCGATCTCTTTATTTGAGTAGCCGCCCGCCATCAGCCGCAGGATTTCGGTTTCTCGCTCGGTTAAGGGATCAGGGCGATCCAAGCTGGTGAACTCGTTGTGCATCCGCTCGAGGCCAGACAGCAGGCGCTGGGTCACAACCGGCTGGACCAAACTGCCACCTGCCGCCACGGTCTCGATTGCGCCGACGAGCTGCTCGAGAGAGACGTCTTTCAATAAGTAGCCACGCGCGCCGGCCTTGATGCCAGCGAGCACCAGGTCGTCATCATCGAACGTGGTGAGAATGATGGTGGGCACCATTTGATCGCGAGCGGCTAGGGCCTGCAGCGCTTCAAGCCCCGACATCTCCGGCATGCGCATGTCCATCAGCACCACGTCTGGAGCCATTTGCGGAATCAGCTCCAGCGCCTGCTTGCCGTCGTTGGCCTCGGCGATGATGCGGATGTTGTCGGAGAGCTCAAGTAGCGAGCGGATGCCCTGCCGAACCAGCGTCTGGTC
>JBBSIY010000114.1:0-9201 GCA_038257785.1 Lysobacterales bacterium | reverse complement strand
GTCAGCTCGGTGACCTATCCGGACGGCGTCCCAGCGCCGATGGCACCCGATGTGTTGGGGCGTGCCACCTCGATGGGTCAGTACGCCAACGCAGTGACCTACCACCCCAATGGGGCCGTCAAGTCGTTCACTTATGGCGGATCGCCTGCCGGGGCCAACGGCGTGCGCTTTGAGCAAGCTCAAAACGCTCGTCAGCTGTCGAGCGAGCGCACCGAGTTCGTGAACGGTCAGATGTTCATGAGGAACAGTTTTGTCTATGACAAGAATGGCAACCTCGCGAGTGATACCGACGTCACCGGCGATATCGGAACCTATGGGAATGCATCGCGGTGGCTTCAGTACGACGCATTGGACCGCCTGACGGTAGCCAACAGCCCACCGCAACTCAACCGGTCAACCCAGTGGGGTTTTTCGTGGGGCGATGCGTCGTTCCAGTATGACGCCCTCGACAACCTCCGCCATGCCGACATGGGCGGGCAAATCGACTTCACCTACAAATACAACGCTAAGAATCGCCTCTATCAAATTCAGTCGGATTTGGACCCAGCGGAAAAGTTCGATTATCAATACACGCCGACCGACCGAGGTCAGGTGTCGGAGCGAAAATATACCCACCCAACGGATAGCAACAAAAGCTTCCGCTATAGCTTCACGTGGGATAGCGCGCACCGCATGCTGCAAAGTCAGAACATAACAACCGGTCAAGCCGAGAACTATCGCTACGACGCCAATGGCCACCGCGTGCGCTCTCAAAACGGCACCAAGATTCGCTGGCAGGTCTACTCGCAGTCAGGCGACCTGATGTTCGAAAAGACTAACGCTGGCATCGTCACAAAGTACGGCTACGTCGGCGGGCGAATGGTGGGGGAAGCCGGCAGCACCGGCTACCGCGCCCTGCATACGGACCTGATTGGCAGCATGCGCGCTAAAACCGATGCCCTCGGCACCGTGATGATGGAGGATATACGTGCACCCTACGGATCAGTCCTGCTGGGCTGGGACTACCACGACGGCCCCGCGTTTGCCGGCCACGTCGAAGACGCCTCCAGCGGGCTGACGTATATGAAGGCGCGTTACTATGATCCGGTAGCGATGCGGTTCTTGTCGCCGGATCCGGTGGATGTGTCGGGGGCTGATGGGACTAACTTTAATCGGTATTGGTATGCCAATAACAACCCGTACAGCTTTACCGACCCGGATGGGCGAGCTGGCAAGCCCGTGGCTTGGCTAGTGAAGCTTTCTGCGAATTCAATGAGGAAAGTAGCTCGAATCACTCAAGAACAAGCTGTGCGCGCGAGGGAAGCGGGGCAAAACGTTGTGGCTGATCGCAGGCAGGTCGCAAGCCAAATCGAAACGGCTGCCCACGGGCGAGATGGTCAGCTGAAGCACGCTGCCCACGAGCTGAAGGACGGTGGTGGAACGGGGCTGCCGCACTACCAGACAGACGGCGTCCAGGGACACGCTTTTTGGGGCAAGGTCAGTGTTGCCGCCGCCCTACTGGCTGGTGGGCTGGACAACGCTGCCGAAGCAGCTGAACTTGCCGATCCAACAACTTGGCTGACCTCTGGCTCAGGTGGCGATTTGGCCAACCATGAGATGACTTGGTTTGGGGCCTACCGACAAATTGATCCGAAGGGTCCGACCTATGGCGAGGCACTGAACATGCGAAGCGAAGCTCGGAGAGGTAATTCAGGGACCAGCGGATCTTCGCTGCAATCAGGAAAGGTCATGTGTACGGGTAGCCGAATCGCCCGTGACAGTTGCTAGGGGAAAGGCCGTAACAAAGCGGGCATAGGACTCGTGGCCATCGGCAAGCCTCGCTCCAATTGAATTGCTTTCCACGGAGTCAGTAGGGCTCACATTCAATTTGAGGTTTTATCCCCTCCTCACGAGGCCAACCTTTTCAAAATGCGTCACTACCAGTTGTCAATAGACGGTGTATTTGTCCACGCGCCTGAGCTGGGTTCGGAAATTGGTGGCTTCTATACGACCTTCTTCCTCGCTGCGAACAACGCGCCAAACGCAAAACACCGGGCCTGTGTTCTCTTAACTGATCGGATGAACCGTCACAGGGTTTCGCCCGCTGCTGCCTGGCCGACCAGCGCGTATTTCTGCGTCAGTGATCTTCTGGAGGTATCGGAGGAACGAGCAATTGAGAAGGGTTCCGTGGATTTGGGCTTCACTTTCTATCGTATTGGTTTTGTTGACAGATTTACTCTTGCAGTGAGGGGGACGTTTCTCCGGCGCTTTCGGCGATGGAAACTGCTTCCAACACGCTAAGGCGGATCGAATAATCGATAACCCGGGATCAATGACGATGCCGGAACTTCGCCGCATCTGCACCGTGTGATTCAACGCAACGCCCAGCCCTTGCGCTGGGCGTTGTCGTTTTAGCGGCCGCTTTGGGCGAGTAGCGAGTCGAGCACTTCGCCGACGACGCGCTGGCGCGCCTTGGGCAGCTGGCCGATGCGTTCGAGCTGTTGTTGCAGCTTCGGTGCCGGCCCGCGTTTGCCGGGCTTGGGCTGGGTGCCAACCAGCTCTTCGAGGGACATGCCCAGTGTGCTTGAGAGCACCGGCAGCAGCGCGACGGCGACACGCAGCGTGCCGCCCTCGTAGTGCGCCATGGTTTGCTGGGCGATGCCTAGGTGTTCGGCCATTTGCGCCTGCGTCAATCCCAGCGTCTTGCGGCGCTCGGCGATGCGTTGCCCCAGTTGTCGGTAGTACGCCTTGTCGATGGCGGCGGCCACAAGCGATCCCTGTTCAGTAGATGGTGTGGTGAGCATAGAGGCAGGGTGCTCCGAGTCGGGTGGTGTGGCGCTTGAATATACTCTAATATGGGGTACTCTATGACGACGTTATTTTTACCCTGTACCCCCTTGACAGGTTTTTGCCGGGAGCCCGTTTTATGCCGTCTTTTGCGAAGTCCCGCTCGTTGTCGTCGACACCCGCACCCGCCGACCCGGCATTGGTGAGCGCATTGTCGCCAGCGCTCGCTGCCGCGCCGGTCGCCGAACTCATCGGCGAGGACGACATCCGGTTTACTCGCCACGGCCGTGCGTATCGGGTGCGCGGTTTGGCGCGGAATCTGTCGGCGGAGTCGTTAAAGGTCACGCTGCGTGTCTCGACTGGCGACCACCTGCATCTCGACACGCTCGATCTGTATCAAGCACGCGGTCGGCATGCGTTCGCCAAGGGTGCGGCCATCGAGCTGGGCGTGGCGGAGGAAGTGATTGCCGGCGATCTGTCGGCGCTGGTGTTGGCGTTGGAGCCGTTGCAGGAGGCGGCGATTCGCGGGGCGTTGCAGCCCGACACGGCAAAGGTTGAGGTGGTGTTGTCGGCGGCCGATGAGGCGGCCGGTCGGGCGCTGTTGCGCGATCCGGATTTGGCGGCGCGGATCGTGCGTGATGTGGAAGCCATCGGCGTGGTTGGCGAGGGCGATAACGCGCTGGTGGGGTATCTGGCGATGGTGTCGCGGCTGCTCGATAAGCCGCTGGCCATTCTGATCCAGAGCACGTCGGCGGCCGGCAAGTCGACGCTGATGGATGCGCTGTTGTCGCTGATGCCGGAATCGCAGCGGGTGCAGTACTCGGCGATGACGGGGCAATCGCTGTTCTATCTGGGCGAGGGCGATCTGCGGCATAAGATTCTGGCGATTGCTGAAGAAGAGGGCGTGCGCCAAGCGGCGTATGCGTTGAAGCTGCTGCAGTCGCAGGGCGAGCTGACGATTGCGAGTACCGGCAAGGACCCGCAGACGGGAAAGCTGGTCACCGCCGAATACCGGGTTGAGGGTCCGGTGATGCTGTGCCTGACGACGACGGCGATCGACATCGACGAGGAGTTGCTGAATCGCTGCTTAGTGCTGACGATCAACGAGACGGCGGCGCAGACGCAGGCGATTCAGGCGCGGCAGCGCGAGGCGCGGACGCTGGCCGGATTGCAGGCCAAGGTGCGCTCGGATCACGTGCTTACCGCGCACCGCGCGGCGCAGTCGCTGCTGCGGCCGCTGGCGGTAGTGAATCCATTTGCTGAGCAGCTGACGTTTGCCAGTGATCGCGTGCGGCTGCGCCGCGATCACGTCAAGTATCTGGCCTTGATTGATGCGATTGCGTTGCTGCATCAGCAGCAGCGAGTGGTGAAGCAGATCGAGGTCGATGGCGCGCGGGTCGAGTACGTCGAAGTGCTGCCGGCGGATATCGCGCTGGCGAATCGGCTGGCACATGCGGTGCTGGGTCGCTCGCTCGACGAGCTGCCGCCGCAGACGCGGCGGGTGCTGGCGGCGCTCGATATGTGGGTGAGCGCGCAGGCCACTACGCAGAGCATTTCCCGCGCGGCGGTGCAGTTCACGCGTCGGCACGTGCGCGCCACGCTCGGGATATCCGACACGCAATTGCGCGTGCATCTGGATCGGCTGGTGCAGCTCGATTACGTGGCGCAGCACGGCGGCAAGCCGGGGCAGCGGTTTGCTTACAGCTTGTTGTTTGATGGCGATGCCGGCAGCGATACGCCGCAGGCGATGGGATTGAGTGAGGCCGGCGCGTCGGCGATTACGTCGCCGGAGGCCAAAACCTCGCGGAGTCAAGGTCCAACCTCGCGGGGTGAGACCCCCAACCTCGCGGGGGGATTGCGGCCCGAAAACGGTGGGGTTGCGGGCCGGTTGCGGGGTGGCAAAAAACCGCTCAAAGCCAAGCAGGACGCGGGTTACAGCCCAGTCGCGCCGACAACTGCGCAAAACGCACGTAGTAGGACAGGCGCGGAATTCGTGGCGGCTGGGCTCGCAGAAGCCGCGCCATGACCCTAGTCCGCGCCCCCGGCCAAACCACGGCACGCTCGCGCCTGCTCGACACGCCCGCGACGCCCAACAGCATCGCCGCCTGGCTGCTGCGTCACCTCGACGCGCTGGAAGTCCGCCAGATCAGCGCGGCCAGCCGCAAGGCGCGCAAATCGAATCTGGCGCATTTCAACGCGTGGTGTGTGGAACACGCCATCGAGACGCCGCAGGCCGTGACGCATGCGCACGTCGAGGCGTTCCAGGGTCATCTGTTTCGCTACCGGCGGCGCGACGGCCAGCCGCTGTCGGCCAGTGGGCAGACCAACATTCTCAGCGCGGTCGGCGCGTTTTTTAGCTGGCTGGTCAAGCACCGGCATCTGCCGTCGAATCCGGCATCCGACATCGAGCTGCCGCGCGTGCCCAAAGGTCTGCGCGACCCGATGACGGCAAGCGAGGTTGAGGCCGTGCTCGCCCTGCCCGACATCACCTATGCGCAGGGCCTGCGCGATCGGGCGGTGCTCGAACTGCTGTACGGCACCGGCATCCGGCGCATGGAGCTGGCCGCATTGGACGTGCGCGACATCGAGCGCGAACGCGGCACCCTGCATGTGCGTCGTGGCAAGGGTGGCAAGGGGCGGTTCGTGCCAATTGGTGAGCGTGCGGTCGCGTGGCTGACCGCATACGAACAGCAAGCGCGGCCGATGCTGCAAGGCGACGCCCACGAGCCCGCGCTGTTCCTCAACATCGACGGCAAGCGCTTGTCGATGAACGCGCTGAGCTGGCGCGTGCGGCAGTACCTCGACCGTGCCGGCGTGCACAAAGCCGGCGCCTGCCACCTGTTTCGCCACACCATGGCCACGGTCATGCTCGACAACGGCGCCGACCTGCGCCACGTGCAGGAAATGCTCGGCCACGCCGACATCGGCACCACGCAGCACTACACCAAGGTGTCGATTGCGAAGCTCAAGGCGGTGCATGCGGCGACGCATCCTGCGGCGCGGTTGCTGCGAAGCGGATCGCCCGACGACGCCGACGCGTGAGCAGACGCTGACCGCCAGCATCGATGCGAAGCGATCACGAATACAGATCCCATCTCGATCAATCGAGAGGTTTCCGCGTGCCTGATCGTTGGCCACCACAGCGCGCGAAGGTGAAAGGCTGTCCACGCGTTGTCCACGGCCTGCGCGCAGCGCAGCCCGATGAAGGGGATGCTCCTACATCCCCGCAATCGGGGCAGCGGTGGGCAACGGGTGGGCAGCCTAGCGCGAGGGTGAGCGGAGTGAGCTTGTGCAGTTGCTGTTGCGTATGCGCTGCGCGGCCTAACCGCTGCGCGGTTCAAGCCGACGCTGGGGAGTCAGCGGCGAACTGCGCGGCGCGGCTTAACGCCTGCGGCGTTGAAGCCGACGCTGTTGATTCAGCGGCAACCGGACGCCGACCGCGTCGCGCCGCTGAGCTGCGCTCCAGCGGACGCGATGGCTCGGTGCGGCAAGACCGTAGGACAAGCCCGCTCCGACCGCGACATGATCGCCAGACCGAGCCGACGTTATCGCACTCCCACCGCCGTCACGTTGCTTGCATGCCCCTACGCTCCTCGGTCGCTAGCTCCCTCGTCGCTGCGGCGCACGGAGCGCAAGCAACGCGCCGGCTACATCGGCCATCCATGGCCGTCTCCGTTGAGCACCGCGCTCCGATCCAACACGCTCGGCTCCTGCCTCGCGATTGCGTGCACCCGCTGCGCGCATGCACAAAGCCATGCTCAGCAGGCGCGCAACGTGTGCGTCCCCCATCCCCGTGTCGCGCGGCAGTTCTGCGCTCCGAATCACCACTGTCGCGCGCGCTCACGGGGCTATCGGCGGGCCGTGGACATAACGCGCTGTTATGCGCACATTTCCGTATGTGGTGCGCGCGGCATGCGGCGTCCTGCCGCATGAAATCCCGCGCTCGCATAACCCGTCGTTATGTCCACGGCCCGCCAGCGCGTCCTGCGCTTGCATCAGTGGCAGCGCTTCCATGCGCTGCATTGCTCAGCTCCTGCACGCGCTGCGCGCGTCTGCGCGCCATCCATGGCTTGCCGCCTCGTTGTTGCGTGTCGCCGTTGCGCGCGGGTTGTTGTGCGCGTCTCCGGCGAGTCTGTCGCCGCGCGCTGGAAGGCCAAGAGCCGTCATCAGGAAAGAGCGAACCGCCACCGCGTGCGGCCGCTCAACCGCTGCGCGGTTCGAGCGGACCGCGAACCCGCACTCCGTTTGTCCGAACGAACAAAGCGAAAGCTCGCACCGTGACCCATGAGGAACGTTGTTCGCTGGTGTCGTTTGAGGATAGCGCCGTGCTCGGCGCGTCAAGGCCAAGCCGGCTACGCCGGTCGCTGCGCGAGCCTGGACTCACCTGCGCGCGGCGCTGGGATTTCTCCGCCAACAGCGATCAACACCTGATCGCGGGCACAGCGGAGACCTGCCATGTATGACTGCCTGATGGTGCTACTCGATGAGTCCGATCTGCTGACGAAGCAAGAGGCCCTGCACGTGCTGGCGCTCAATCTGGCGCACCACGAAGCCGGCCGACGCGGCCTGTCCAGCTGCGCCAATGCAAAGGCGTATGCCGACTACGTATTCCCGCGCTGCGACGCGCTGGAAGCCAAGCTGCAGCGCTTGATCGGCATCGGCCCCGCGTAGTCCGCCACCGCCACCACAAGGCCCGCACGCGCTGTGTGCGGGTCTGCGCATTGCGCGCGGATTGAGCCGCGCGGCTCGATCACCACCGCCACCCGCGCGCAGCCACCGCCCACGCGCCGCAAGAAGCCGCGCCGCGCGCCCGGCGGCCGCATCGAAACTGCCCACAAGAAAGCGCTTGACGGCGACCCCACCCAGGGGCGAAAAACCGCCTCAAGGGTTTTCCAACAATCGCAGGAGGTGCATCGAGGGCAAAAAGCGGCTGCAAGCCGCATGGCATCAAGGTTTGCGGCCCTCGGCGCGGGAAGTTCGCGACGGGTCACAGGGTTTATGCCAATAACAATCCCTATCGGTTTACGGATCCGGATGGGCGGCAGGCTTGTGGCAAAGATACGGCGTGCGCGATCGAAAATGGGGCGCGTGGGTATGTTGTTGGGTCTAAGGAATTTAGGAACCAAGAGGCTAGGAAGATTTTTCTGCCCGTCCTCGGTCCTATCGGCGCGGCCATCGAAGGGGTTCTTTCTACGCGGGACGGAAATTATGGGGACGCCGCTCTCGCGGGAATGGGGCTATTGCCTGGTGGCAAGATTTTGGGGCCAGCCGCAAAGGGCGGAGGTGCCCTGCAAACCATCATTCGCGCCAAGAGCATGCGGGGCAACTTCAATGTTGGCAGCATGTCGCGTTCGCAGATGGACGAGGTCGGAACTGCGTGGGTTGGTCCAAACGCGAGAGCCATGATGAAGGGCGACGCGCAGATTGGATGGACCAGCGCAGATGGACTGAAAACCTACCGCTTCCCCCAGCTCAAAGAGAATGGATTGGCGGCCGGGCGGACTCAGGGGAACCTGACCGAGTTCCTGCGCCTAGACAACGGGCAGACTGATATTCTGCGTAATGCTCACATTGACTTGTTGCCATGAAGGCGAGACTTGATGGGATATACAGCCCAGCCCTCCCTGCTGGATATGGAGAGCTGCCGACGAACCCTGCCAACTGTTGGGTGGTGGTGCAGGCCGATATCGGGTCTGTAGGCGGCCGTGGGGCCGACTGCTTCACCATGTATGTCACGACCCCGCAATTTCTTGAGGGCTGCCTTAACAAGGCTAGCCATCAGATGGGGCGCGGGCTGATCATCGTGGCCGAATTCGATTGGGATGTTGTGGAGCAAGCAGTTAGAAAGACTTGCTCCGCAGTGAAAGGGGAGTCTTGGGCGGAACTAGCAGAGAAGTTGTCGCGCCACTTCTTCTACGAGTATGAGATCGAGGGGTGATTAGATAAGTTGGGAAGACTCGGGGTCGGGTCTAGCACAGTAGCAACGGCCCGCTGCCCCGGGGGCCGGAATGAGTGATCGACGTTGCCGTAGAAAACAGGGGTCAGGTTGCACTTTCCTGCATTTTCATTGGCTTTTGACGCCACGATGGGTCTGCTGGCCAAAAGATTGAATGGAGCGGGTGAAAGCGGCAAAACAGGGGTCAGGTTGCACTTTCCAAGGGTCGCTTGCGCGGGCGGCCGATTTTGGCGGGGCCCGCGCGGCGATTGAGCTGGGCCTCTATCGTCGCGCGGAAGCGTTCGGAGCCGAGGGCGTGTTGCCGCTGTAGGTGTAGCCGGATGGCGTCGAGTTCATCCGTATGCGCCCAGAATCGTAATCGTGGACACCCATGACCTACTTGGGCAACGGGTGGGCCGACGAGGGTGCGTAGCGGATGATGTCGAAGTCGGCCACGCACCATCGCTGAGACCAAAATCTCTCAGGCGAAATCGAGTGTC
>JBBSIY010000113.1:0-9213 GCA_038257785.1 Lysobacterales bacterium | reverse complement strand
TCACGCGCGCCCTCCGGCGTGGCTTTGGTCAGAATCGGCGTTTCTATATCTTGGAATCCGCGCGCGTCTAGCCATCGACGCAGCGCCTGCACGAGCCGAATACGAATGCGCATCGCGCGCTGCATTTCCGGGCGACGCAGATCGAGATAGCGATACTTCAGGCGCACTTCTTCGCCCGGCGTCTCATGGAAGTGATACGGCAAGTCGCGCGCCGGATTGATGATCTCGATCGACTCGGCAAGCACTTCGACCGCTCCGCTTTTCAGCTTTGCATTGGCGCTATGCCGAGCGCGCACTACACCGGTGATGCGCAGGCAATCCTCGTACCCGACCTTGGCCGCGTTCGCATACGCCGGGTTGTCGGGTTCAGCGACGGCCTGAACGATGCCCTCGTGGTCGCGCAGATCAATAAAACATACGCCGCCGAGATTGCGGGCGACGTCGGCCCATCCGCATAGGGTGACGGTCTGGCCAATCAGACTCTCGTCTATAAGACCGCAAAAATGAGTTCGCATGCAGGCTCCACGGGCAGCAGTGGCTGGAAAAGCCGACTAGTGTAGGCCGCGAAGAGCCTTCGGCGAAGCACCAGACTCCCAAAGCGGCAAATTAAAAGTAAAGCGCTTGCAATCGGTTCAGCTGGGAGGCGTAATGCTTCGCACACTCAACCACCGGTGGGCATAAGCATGATCAGGCTGATATTCGCGCTACTTTCTCTCATCGCATTGGGTACTGCGCTGCCCATACAGACGGCTGCTGCGCAGGTTGGCTCCAAGGCATACGCGCCTGAAGACTTGCGCCGGCTTACCGTGCCTGATCGCATTCGCGTGCTTGAGCGCGAATATTCCGAGCAATCGCGCGGCCGCCAGCTGCCGGACGATCAGCTGGAGTTCTATATCGACCAGATTGATTCGGGCTGGACATTCAGTAGGATTAAGCAAGACATCGCTGAATCACTGCGTGGCTCGACGTGGGCACCGCCGGATTCAGGCTGGCAAGCGCGCGAGGTCATTTGTTCAAGCGAGCGTGGCCGTCAGTCCGAGTGTCCGAAGCCGTTTAGTGGCCCGGCTGTGCTGAGCCAGCAGATTTCTGACTCGGCGTGCATTGAGGGTCAAACTTGGGGACAACGACGCGACGTGATCTGGGTCGATCGCGGCTGTCGCGGTCGCTTCCGCGAGGACACCCGCTGGGGTGGCGGCGGCTATCCGACTGGGGCGCAATCCGGCTCGATTACCTGCGAAAGCCGCGAGGGTCGCGTTCGCCGCTGCGCCAACAATTTCCGCTTCGAGGCTGAGCTGCTGGAACAATTCTCGAACGCCCCGTGCATTCGGGGCCAAACGTGGGACTCGCGTCCAGGTGAGGTGTGGGTGTCACGCGGCTGCCGCGCACGTTTTGCGGAAGGCCGTGGCAACTTCGGTGGCGGCCGTCCTGTCGGCGTGATCGATAACGGCAACGGTGGCGGCTACTCCGTCACCTGCTCCAGCGAAGACGGTCGCCAGCGCTCCTGCACATGGACCGATCGCGGCCGGCCGTATGTCATCGAGCAGATGTCGAAGACTGCCTGCATCGAGGGACGCACGTGGGGCTACGACCGCAATAGCCTCTGGGTTTCTGGTGGCTGCCGCGCGCGCTTCGGCGTCCGCTAACCGATTGCCGCGATGATGTCGGCTGCACTCGTCAAAACATACAGACGAGTGCAGCCCGACACGCAACCATCTGCTTGCTGAGCGCGCGCGAAGCTTATTTTTCGCGGTCTACGTGCTTGTCGCTCTCGGCTTGGGTGCTCTCACTTCCCCAAGGGTCAGGCGGTGTTTCCACTGGTTGGGACAAATCAAATTCAACCCGAAACAATCGGCCTGGACGGCTGAGTTCGTAAACAAAGCGCTCAGAAGGCTGCACTTCCATTGCCCATATGTTCGTAACGGACACGGCGCGATTCTGGCTTTCGAATAGCGCTATCGACTCGGCATCAGCTGGAAACGCCTGACGGAAGTGCGTCCCCTCGCCTGTCGAATCACCGCCATACATGGTCAGCGCATCGGCAGTGCCGTCGGCATGACGATGATCGTGCTTCAGCCGCACGCCGTCCTGAGTTCGCGTCAGGACCCACGTGCGCGACCGATCATCGCCGACATGAAACGGAATGCGAATGTCAGTCTCGCCGCATTCGCGCACGTGCATGATGAGCGGCTTGCCGGCAAATGGATCGTCAGCCTCCGCTGGCTCATTGGCGACAATGCGCCCGGCGAACGACTGCCAGCAGTGACGCGCAACTGCCGCCATGAATGCGTCCGCAGGCTGGGCTTGCTGTGCCGAATCTTGAGGCGACAGCGACTTGCTTGACGCGTCGCCAGCTGGCTCGCTGGCGTTTGCAGCTGCACTGTTGCTCGATGGCGCGTCGACTTGGCCGCAGCCTGCTAGTGCCAGCAAGCCGCTCATCGCAATGGTGGTTAACAGGTCACGCTGCGTCATGGTGCTGCTCCGGTCGGTCGTGCGGAGAGTCGATGCGCCGTCGATTAGGCATCGGTCTTATGTCGATGCGCTTGGGCTGCTGGGTGACGGCGCTGGTGTAGGTGCGGGCGCAGCGGTGGACTTGCTCTCGCTCGCGGCAGCCTTGCTTTCGGCTGGTGCGGCTGGTACTGAGTCCGATTTCGGCGCATCGGCTGATTCGGTCAAATTGCGCTTCTTGTCACCGTCTTTTTTGAAGTCGGTTTCATACCAGCCGCTACCGGACAAACGAAACGACGGCGCGGTGAGCTGCCGCCGCAACGATTCGGCACCGCAAGCGGGGCACTTGGTCGGATCAGGATCTGCAAGTTTCTGCAGCCGGTCATGAGCATTGCCGCAGGCGGTACATTCAAATCCGTAGATCGGCATGATTCAGGCGCTAGTGTCGGGCCGCAGGGCCGGAGCCTCGCAGATTGTGGCTGGAGAGGGGCAATTCAAGTTAAGTCTCGCTGGTAGCTACTGACCGTAAGTCTCGGAACTAGATGCAGTGGGCCAAGCTTAGCTACTGACAGCTACACCGGCTTCGAGGATTTCGGTGGTTTGCAGCCACTGCAACTCTAGGTCTTCCTGCTCGCGCTTTAGTCCGGCCTGCTGCTGCAACAGCACCGCCGCGTCGTTGCCCAACTTCAGATATAGATCAGCATCACCCAGCTTGATTTGAATCTGACTCAGATCACGGGCAATTGCGGCCATTTTCTGGTCGAGAGACTTCAGCTTGTTGCGCAAGGGTCGCTCGCGCTCGCGCTGCTCGGCTGCCAGCCGACGACGGTCGCCCTTGTTGCCGTTCTCCACCTTGCCGACGTCAGCTTTGCCGACCGAGCCGATCTCCGATGTCGCCGCAGCCGCGCCTGCCACGTTGGCCGCCGCACTGCGATCACGTTTGCGCAGCCAGCTGGCGTAGTCGTCGAGGTCGCCGTCAAACGACTGCACCTCCCCGCCCGCCACGCGCCAGAATCGATCACAGCACATCCCGATCAGATGGCGATCATGACTGACCAGCACCAGCGCCCCGTTAAAGTCGGCCAAGGCTTCGGCCAGCGCTTCGCGCATCTCCATATCGAGATGGTTAGTGGGCTCATCAAGCAGCAGCAGGTTGGGCTGTGTCCATGCAATTAGCGCCAGCGCCAGCCGCGCGCGCTCGCCGCCGGAGAACGCATCCACCGACTCATAGGCGCGATCACCGGCAAAGTTCCAACGCCCGAGGAAATTGCGCAGCGCCTGCTCAGCAACGCCCGGCGCAATCATCGCCAAGTGCTGCACAGGCGTGTGGCCGGCATGCAGCGCTTCCACCGTGTGCTGCGCGAAGTAGCCGATCTTGACGCCCGGATGCAGCTGGCAGTCACCCGCCAAGGCCTTAAGATCACCGACGATGGTTTTCACCAGCGTTGATTTGCCCGCACCGTTCGGTCCAAGCAGCGCCACTCGATCACCCGGCTCTAAACCGAACTTAACACCGCCCAAAATGTGGCTGATAGTCTTCTTTGACCCAGCAGCCGGATAGCCGCAATCCACTTCATCCATGCGCAGCAGCGGGCTGGGTAAATGCTCAGGCGTGGGGAAGGCAAATCGAAACGGCGATTCCGCACGCACGGCCTCGGTGCCAGCCAGCTTCTCCAAGCGCTTAACGCGCGACTGCGCCTGCTTGGCCTTACTCGCTTTAGCCTTGAAGCGATCAATAAAACTCTGCAGGTGCGCACGCACCGCTTGCTCGCGCTCAAAGTCAATCTGCTGCTGCCGAAGCTGCTCGGCACGCTGGCGTTCGAATGAGGTGTAGTCGCCGACATACAGCTTGACGCGTCCGTCGTGCAGATGTGCGACGTGGGTGCACACGCCGTCGAGAAACTCACGGTCGTGCGAAATCATCAGCAGCGTGCCCGTATAGCGAAGCAGCCACTGCTCTAGCCACAGCACGGCATCAAGATCAAGATGGTTGGTCGGCTCGTCCAGAAGCAGCATGTCGCTCGGCATCATCAGCGCGCGGCCGAGGTTCAAGCGCACCCGCCAGCCGCCAGAAAAACTCGCTACCGGTTGATCATGCGTTTCGGGCGCAAACCCTAGGCCGTGCATCAGTCGTCCGGCGCGAGCGCGCGCATCGTAGCCACGCAATGCTTCTATCTTTAGGTGCGCAGCTGCCACCGCCTCATGATCGTCAGCCGCTGCTGCCTCCGCTTCCTCGCGCAGAGCCGACCAGACCTCGACGTCGCCACCCAACACATAGTCAATGGCAGCATCGGGCAGCGCCGGCGTTTCCTGCGCCACGCTGGCAATGCGGAGCCGCGATGGAAGCTCGATATCGCCGGCGTCGACCTCAAGCTCGCCCATCAGTGCTGCGAACAGCGTGGTCTTACCGCAGCCGTTTCGACCGACGACGCCGACGCGCCAACCATCATGGAGGGCGAGGTCAACCTCGGACAAAAGCAGTCTCTCGCCCCGACGAAGGGCAACATTTTTTAAGGCAATCATGCCGCGCAGTGTAAGAGGCAGAGCGTGCAGTCACCAAGCCTTACGTTATGGCGGCCTGCTATCGTGGTGGACCCATTGCGCGCTACAAAGCGCGCACTTCCAGACGATCAAGGACGACGCCCCTATGACCAGCGACTCCACCCTGCCCCAGCTAAATGCCGTCGAGGCGCGCATTTTGGGCAGCCTGATAGAAAAGGAAGCCACCACGCCGGAGCAGTACCCTCTCACTCAGAACGCGGTCCAGCTTGCCTGCAACCAAAAAACCAGCCGCGACCCGATGATGTCGCTTGAACCCGGCGAAGTCGGTCACGCGTTACGGAAAATGGAAGAGCGCAAGCTGGTGCGCAGCGTCCACGCCTCGCGTGCCCAGCGCTATGAGCACTGTGCAGCGCAGGCATTCGGCGTTACGCAGCAGCAGCAGGCTGTATTAGCCGTACTTCTGCTGCGAGGACCGCAAACGGTCGCGGAAATACTTGCCCGAACCGAACGACTGGCCAAATTCGCCGACAGCGACGATGTCGTTCATTGTCTGGACCGCCTCGCGCAGCGAGAGCCTGCAATGACCGTGCGCCTGCCACGCGCCAGCGGCCAGCGCGAAGAGCGCTACATGCACCTGCTCGGCGGCCCGATTGATCTTGATGCGCTGGCGGAAGCGGCCAATACAGCGGCAGGAAACGCGTCTGGCGGACGTAACGCCGATCGCATCGGTCAATTGGAAGATCGTGTGGCAGCCCTTGAGGAAGCTCTCAAAAAATTGATGGGAGGCGATGGGTCGCTATAGGATTGCCTCCCCCGTAGACCTCGCTTGCCAATGCGCCAATTTATCCGTGTAACGCTCGCGTGTTTCGTGATGCAAATCTCGACGCTCGCCATCGCATCAAACGGCACGCTAAGCCTCGGCGTTGCCAATAAGCACGATGGCGAATCCAGCCGAGTTGTGGATGTAAGTCTGCGCTGGCCGACGTCCGGGCGATTCGAGCTGATCGATGAGCATGAAGTACTGATCGGCTTCATCGAAGCACGCAGAGCGCCTCGCCTTAACCGCCCAATCGGCTACGCAGGCTATGGCATCCGCACGTATTTTGGACGCTGGTTCACCGGCTTCGGCGTGCTTGCTGTTAGCCACACCTCGGACGCGTTGAGCAGCGGCTACCAGTTTGCTTCGACTGGCGGCGTCGATCTCGGACGGGCAAGCCTGACGCTGCGCCACTTGTCCAACTCAGGGCTACGCGGGAAAAACCGGGGAGAAACGTTTCTGTCAGTCGGCTACAACTGGTAACCAGGGGCAAAAATCCCTGCCATTTGAATTTGCGAGTTGACTCGCGGCCGCGTTCGCCGGATCATATGCGGCTCGCGACACCCCGCCCGAATAGCTCAGCCGGTTAGAGCACTTGACTGTTAATCAGGGGGTCGTTGGTTCGAGTCCAACTTCGGGCGCCATTCGCAGCGCGGGTTGCAGCGGTTTCAGCTGACCCGCCGATTGTCCAATACTTCCCGCTTTGACCAATACTCACGCCATTCTCGGCGGATTGAGTCCCCCCTTCGGCACCGACGAACCGCGGACCTTGCGGCGCAACCATCGATTGGTTTGCGCCTACCAAGCGTGCTCCGAGACCGGCGCTCGGTCTCGCGGTTCACCTGTGCAGGTGCTGATCGAAACTGACCTAAGTTTCGCTATCGAGTGATCATGATCAAGCGCTGGCTGTGATCAGCGAGCTGTCATCGATGCTTGTAAAGGTGGAAATCGCGGCGCAGATTCTCAGCCGGTATCTCACTCCGGAATGGCACGAACCTGGTCAGTGCCACATCGTCGACAAGCCCTGTTCGACAGTCGACTGGGCTTCGACATCGCCCCTGACGGTTGGCTCAGCGCTTAGCACAGGTCTTTGTCAACGGCGCCCATCGGTGAGTGCCGGATTGAGTTGCTCCAATTGCAACATCTGCTGGATCGCATACCGAGTGAATTCGATCTCAACTAGTCCTCTCGCTCGGCTATGCAATCCTCGGCTCAGCACCTGGACCCACTCCACCGGACCTTCGGAATCTCGCCAGATGAGCTGGCGCTTGGCCAATTTTGCTGTTGCCTCGCTCAGCTGTTGGAAGCTCAGCGAAACATCGAGGCCACTTTCTTTGGCGAATTCGGCTGCATTGAAGCAGAACCTCGTCTGCGCTTCGGCCGATCGTCGGGAATCCAATTGCGATGCCACACAGCGCAGCATCCATTCTTCGGCGACCGTGAGGCACTCGCCTACCATCGAGTTTTCGCGATGCTCGCTGCTTAGGGACAGGCGCCATTGTGATGACTGACCAATCGACTCTTTGACTGACGACGGCTCAAGCACGACGGGCACCCGGGATCGGGCAGTGGTGAATCGGGATTGCATGTTCGAAGCGAGTATCAGGCAAGTGTGCAACTACGCTGCGACTTGCGTCGGATTGGCGCAAGTGGCGACGAATGAATCCATTCGAGAGCGCCGAGCCGCAATTCCGAACCTTTCCCCTTCCATCACAACATGTTGCGCACGAAATCGGTCGCGAACAACGGGGGAAAAACGCACCAAGCAGCGCAGTCTTGTTGCCAATGAATAAAGTCTGTTCTGAGACACCGCGCCATACCTCGCTCTCCGGGTTTTATGAAATCTGGATATTCCGGTCCATGGGAGGCCAGCATTCCGGGCCATGTGAGGCCACTGTTCCGGCGCATGTGAGGCCAGGGTTCCGGGCCGTGTGATGCCAGTCGTATAGCGCTTGGATTCCGGGTCATGGGAGGCCAGTGCGGCGGGCGGTTGAGGGTGGGTCATCCTCGCGGGTTTTCGCGAGGTTTTCCCATGGCTCAATCGAGGTTACTCATGCGACAGATTCGAGAACTACTGCGTTTGCATTTCGAGGATGGACTCAGCCAGCGTTTGATCGCGCGGGCACAGGGTGTGATGCGTTGCACGGTGGAGCGGGTGCTCAAGCGCTTCGCGGCTTCGGGCCTAGGATGGCCGCCGGATCCTGCGTTGACGGACGCGGAGCTCGAGCGGCGGTTGTACGGCCGATCGGCGCATGCAGGGTAATCCCCCCGAAATCTAGCGGTCCTCAAAAGTGGAATTTTCTCGTAGTCTGATCTGAGGAGATCCACATGAAAAAGTCCCGCTTTACCGACAGCCAAATCATCGCCGTGCTCAAGCAAGTCGAGGGCGGTGTGCCTGTCGCCGAGGTGTTGCGTGGTGCCGGCATCAGCTCGGCCACGTTCTACAAATGGCGCGCCAAGTTCGGCGGAATGGATGCCTCGATGGTGTCGCGAATGAAAGAGCTGGAGGACGAAAACCGTCGGCTCAAGAAGATGTACGCCGAGGCGCAGCTCAGTGCCGATTTGCTGAAGGAAGCCATAGCAAAAAAATGGTGAGGCCATCTCTGCGCCGAGAGATGGCCATTGATGCGGTGAAGCACAAGCGAACGAGTATTCGCCATGCCTGCGCGACGTTTGTCGTGAGTGAAACCTGCTACCGGTATGCGCGGCGATTGTCGGACGAGAACGCCGAGATTGCCGACTGGCTGGTGACGCTGACGACGGCCTACAAAACTTGGGGCTTCGGTCTGTGTTTTCTGCACCTTCGCAACGTCAAGGGATACGGATGGAACCACAAGCGCGTGTACCGCATTTATCGCGATCTGGAGCTCAACCTGCGGATCAAGCCGCGGCGACGACTGGTGCGCGAAACACCCGAGCCGCTAGCCGTGCCAGAGGCTAAGAATCGGGTCTGGTCGATGGATTTCATGCACGACCAGCTGAGCGATGGACGCAGCTTTCGCTTGTTCAACGTGCTGGATTGCGTATTTCGCTCCATCGTGACCGCCCATTTCGCTAAGGTGTGACCGCTCGTTTCGGTTGATCGTGATCGATTTTCGGGTGGTTCCGAAATCACCGGTCACACCTTAGCGAAACGGTGCTTCGCGGTCGTTGTGCATGACTTTCACGGTGCATCCTTCCCGATTTTTCGGGGAACGGGATGCCGACACCGCGAGTGAGCATGCGCAACATCAAGGAAGTTCTTCGACTCAAGTTCGATTGCGGTCTGTCGCACGCATGCATCGCGCGGGCGCTGGGCTTGTCCAAAGGCGTGGTCAGCAAGTACGTCGTGCGGGCGCAGACTGCTGGGCTGGATGGCTCGGTCGTCGCTGGGCTCGACGAGACGCAGATTGCGGCGCGGCTGTGTCCGGCAGTGACCGCTGTTCGTGGCGCGCGGGCCGAGATCGACC
>JBBSIY010000112.1:0-9311 GCA_038257785.1 Lysobacterales bacterium | reverse complement strand
TTGGCGATCTTGTAGCCGTTGAGATGCAGGATCGGCAGCACCGCGCCGTCGGTGGCCGCATTGAGAAACTTGTTGGAGTGCCAAGCGGTAGCCAGCGGCCCGGTTTCCGCCTCGCCGTCGCCCACCACGCAGGCGACGATCAAGTCGGGGTTGTCAAATACCGCGCCGAACGCATGACTGAGCGAGTAGCCGAGCTCACCACCCTCATGGATCGAGCCGGGGCACTCGGGCGATGCATGGCTCGGAATGCCACCGGGAAACGAAAATTGCTTGAAGAGTTTTTGCAATCCGGCCTCATCCTGGCTGATGGCCGGGTAGACCTCGCTGTAGGTTCCTTCGAGGTAGGTGTTGCCGACAACGGCCGGGCCACCGTGGCCGGGACCGCAGACGTAAATCATGTCGAGGCCGTATTGCTTGATGACCCGATTCAGGTGCACGTAGATGAAGTTCTGACCCGGCGTTGTTCCCCAGTGGCCAAGCAGCATGTGTTTCACATGCGCAAGCGCCAGCGGCTCTCGCAGCAGCGGGTTGTCGCGCAGATAGATCTGTCCCACCGACAAGTAGTTGGCGGCTCGCCAGTAGGCGTCCATCTTGCTGAGCAGTTCAGTGGAAACAGTATCTGATGTCATGAGCTTGTCCCTGTTGTTCGACCGACGCCGAGAAGGTCGCACGTCATCTCCGCGATGGTGCGTTCTTCATCGGTTCTGATAACGCGCACCAAGGTCGCCCCGGCTGGCGCTGAGATCACTGGCGCGTTGACCGCATTGCTTGCCTGGTCGAGTTCGATTCCGAGAAAAGAGAGTCCATCGCAAATTCGGCTGCGAACTTCGGGCGCGTGTTCGCCGATGCCACCGGCAAAAACTAAGGTGTCAATCCCGCCCATCGCCGCCGCGAAGGCACCGATCCACTTCTTGATCTGGTAGCAGAACACCGCGATGGCTTCGGCCGCGCGGACGTCCTGTTGCTCACGCTCCAGCAGCTCGCGCATGTCGGAACTGGTCTCGGACATGCCGAGCAGCCCCGACTCGGACGTCACCATCGCGTCGAGCTGCGCCGCGCTGAGATTTTGATCACGCATCAAATAGCTGAGCAGTCCAGGATCGAGATCGCCAGAGCGCGTGCCCATGGGTACGCCACCGGTGGGCGTGAAACTCATGCTGGTGTCGACAGGCTTGCCGTCACACACCGCCGCTAGGCTAGCGCCGCTGCCAAGGTGAGCGAGGATTACTCGACCTTTCGCGGCGGCGTGGCCATCCAGCCGCGCCAGTTCGTCCATCAGGTACGAATAGGACAAGCCGTGAAAGCCGTACTTGCGCACGCCCTGCGCCTCAAACCGACGCGGAATCGGCAGCAGGCTGGCAACCCTCGGCAGATCGTGGTGAAACGCGGTGTCGAAACAGGCGACCTGAGGCAGATCAGGAAACCGCTGGTGAAACGCCTGCGCTAGCAAGATTTCCTCGGGCAAGTGCTTTGGAGCGAATGGACTAAGCGCTTGCAGCTCATCGAGAACTTCCGCAGTGATCAGCTGCGGCGCAGCGAACCGGGGGCCGCCATGCACCACGCGATGTCCGACCGCGGCAAACGCAATGCGGGCGCGGTGGTCTGCAAACCAATCCATCAAGACGCTGACCGCCACGCTATGGTTCGGCGCATTGACGATGCGCGACTCGCGGTCGCCCGGATTCTCGCCCACCACGTGCAGCGTGGACTCACCAAGACCAATTCCATCGAGCCGACCGACCAGAGTTCGCCGCAGCGCCTCCCCGTTCGCAAACAAAGCAAATTTGATGCTCGACGACCCGGCGTTGATGGCCAGAATGCCGGGCTCAGGCGGGCTCATGTCGACTCTCGGTTTTCACGTGTTCGCGCGATGCCTTGGAGGTCTCCATCAATGCGTCATTGACTATCGTCTGAGCGTCTTCGATGACTCTGCGCAGATGCGCCTCACCGCGGAAGCTCTCCGCATAGATCTTGTAGATATCTTCCGTTCCCGACGGACGCGCCGCAAACCAGGCGCTGCTCGTCACTACCTTCACGCCGCCGATCGGCGCACCGTTGCCTGGCGCATGGGTGAGGATGGTCTTGATCGTTTCGTCGGCAAGCTCGGCGGACGAGACCTGCTCAAGCGATAGCTTCAGCAGAATCTTCTTTTGCGCGGGGTTGGCCTTCGCCTCGACCCGATCACTGAAAGACTCGCCCAATTCCTGCGCAAGCGCACGATAATTTTCGCTAGGATCGCGTCCCGTTCGCGCGGTGATCTCGCCTGCTAGCAGGGCCGCAGTGATGCCGTCTTTGTCGGTTGTCCAGACACTGCCGTCCCGCCGCGAAAACGACGCCCCCGCGCTTTCCTCTCCGGCAAAAGCGAGCGAGCCATCGCGCAAGCCTGTGGCGAACCATTTGAAGCCGACCGGCACTTCGAAAACATCGCGTCCAAATTTTGCGGCCACGTGCTGAATCATCTGACTGGTTACGACGGTCGTACCGATACTCGCCGCTTCACGCCATCCCTGTCGATGTTGAAACAGGTAGGAAACAGCAGCGCACAGGTAGTGATTGGGCGGCATCAAGCCGGCGCTGCGGGTGACGATGCCGTGGCGGTCGTGGTCGGTGTCGCAGGCGAATGCAATGTCGAATCGATCTTTGAGTTCGATCAGGCGCTGCATCGCATAGGGCGACGACGGGTCCATGCGGATCTGACCATCCCAGTCCAGCGACATGAAGCGAAAGGTCGGATCAACCGCGTCGTTGACGACGGTCAGGTCGAGTCGGTAGCGCTCGGCGATTCGGCTCCAGTAGTGCACCCCGGCGCCGCCTAGTGGATCGACGCCCAAACGGATCTTCGAGGCGGCAATGGCGTCCATATCGATGACGCTGCCGAGATCATCGACGTAAGCACTGACGTAGTCGTGCCGATGAGTGGTCGAGGCGGCCAATGCGCGCTGAGACGTGACGCGCTTGACGCCTCCCAGCCCGCCTGTCAGCAGTTCATTGGCACGCGCTTGAATCCAGTCGGTGATGCCGGTCTCCGCCGCGCCTCCGTGCGGCGGGTTGTACTTCAAGCCGCCATCGTGCGGTGGATTGTGCGAGGGCGTGATGACAATGCCGTCGGCAAGTCCGGTCGTACGCGCATGGTTGTGGCAAAGAATAGCGTGGGAAATGGCGGGAGTCGGCGTGTATTCGTCGCCCTCAGCAAGCATCACGTTGACGCCGTTTGCTGCGAGCACCTCCAGCACGCTGGTCAGCGCGGGCACCGAGAGCGCGTGTGTATCCATGCCGAGAAAAAGCGGCCCGTCGATACCGTGCTGCGAGCGGTAGTGGCAAATGGCCTGACTGATAGCGAGCACGTGGCGCTCGTTGAAGCTTCGTTTCAACGACGAGCCGCGATGACCCGAGGTACCAAAGACCACCTGCTCAGAGGCCACATCGGCGTCCGGCTTCTCGCTGTAATAGGCCGTCACCAACTTTGGCACGTTGACGAGCGCGTTGGGGTTCGCCGGTTCTCCGGCAAGCGGGCTCACCTTCACTTGCGTGCCCATTTCTCTTCGTCTTGCAGAAAATCGCGAATTTGCGGCATGGGACGCTTGCGCTGGGGCAGCCTTGTGGGCGCATTACGACCGCGCCAACTAGATGCACCAGCACTCTTTTTCCTAGCGGGGACCCGCTTAGGCTGCCTTTTGCGCTGCTTGCCGTCTGTACGCTGGCAGACGGACAGGATCAGGAATCGCGCTCAGAGTGTCTGCAGATGCGCGTCGAAAACATCCGCAGTACCCAACGCCGGTGATGCGGACGATTGCGGCAGTCGCCATCTAAGGTAGCCGCGCGGGCATCCCGACCGAGAGAAATAGCCGGCCTGCAGCGCGCAGAGTTTTGATCGATATCTGAGAAGGATCAATCGCCATGCTCGAACGCCTCGAAAATATGCCCGCAGGGGTTGATGGCCTGAAGGCCATCGGCAAAGTCACCAAGCAGGATTACGAAACGGTCTTTGAGCCACTTTTGGACGACGCGAATCGCGCCGGTCGGCGCATACGCTTGCTGTACCAGTTGGGCGAAGAATTCGACGGATTTACCGCCGGGGCGGCTTGGGAAGACGCGAAATTAGGTATGGGTTCGCTGCGACTCTTCGACGGCTGTGCGATCGTCAGCGACGTTGGCTGGATTCGGGAGTCTGCACGACTGATCGCCTTTGTCATGCCTTGCCCAGTCCAAATTTTCGCCAATCAAGCGTGTGACAGCGCAGCCAAGTGGCTAGCGTCACTGCCGCAGGCTGGCGTCACCTCGCACCGTCTACTCGCCGATTGCGGGGTCATCGTGGTGGAAGTCAAGGCACCGCTAAGCGCGCAGGACTTTGACGCGCTTGCGCTTACCGCAAACACTTGGATCGAGGCGCATGGCGATCTGCGCGGAATCGTCATTCACGCTAGCGAATTTCCTGGCTGGCAAGATCTGAGCGGCTTCTTCAGGCACATGCGGTTCGTCCGCAATCACCACCGCAAGATCGCCCGCGTGGCTCTGGCCGCAGAGGGAAAACTCGCGAGTCTGGCACCGCGCATCGCCGAGCATTTCGTCGAGGCGCAGATCAAGTCGTTTGCCTACGACGCACTCGACGACGCCATTGCCTGGGCTCAGGGATCGGCCGACGAATCCGGTAGCAACGCGGTCGTTGATTGATGGCCGGCGCTGCATCATCAGCCGTAGCAGCGCCAGATGTGCCGAACGTGGGCGTGGTCACCGCTGTGCGCGGCAGCGTCGTCGATGTGCGCTTTGATGGCCGGCTGCCGCCGATACGTTCACTGCTGCGCGCCGGCGTCAACGCTGAGATGGCGATCGAAGTGCTGACCCAGATCGACGCCCGCCACGTGCGCGGCATCGCGCTCACGCCAACCCAAGGGTTAGCACGCGGCACGCCGGTGGCGGACACCGGCGGCCCGCTCATGGCACCGGTCGGCAAGGCGATCCTGTCGCGCATGTTTGACGTGTTCGGCCATGCGATTGACCGTCTAGCAGAACCTCAAGAGGTGACGTGGCGCTCGGTGCACCGCGAACCACCAGCGCTGACGACGCGGTCAACTACGTCGGTCGTTTTTGAAACCGGCATCAAGATTATTGACGTCCTGCTGCCGCTGGAAACCGGCGGCAAGGCTGGCCTGTTTGGCGGCGCTGGCGTCGGCAAGACGGTCTTGCTCACCGAAATGATTCACAACATGGTCGGCAAACAGAAGGGCGTCAGCATCTTCTGCGGCATCGGCGAACGCTGCCGCGAGGGCCAAGATCTCTATGAGGAGATGAAGAAGGCCGACGTGCTGAAGAACATGGTGATGATCTTCGGCCAGATGAACGAGCCGCCGGGCGCGCGCTTTCGCGTCGGCCAAGCGGCGTTGACGATGGCCGAATATTTTCGCGACGACGAGCATCGCGATGTGCTGCTGCTGATCGACAATATCTTCCGCTTCATCCAAGCCGGCTCCGAGGTCTCGGGCCTGATGGGCCAGATGCCTTCACGCCTTGGTTACCAGCCAACGATGGGCACCGAACTGTCGGCGCTTGAAGAGCGCATCGCCAACACCGACAGCGGCGCGATCACGTCGATCCAAGCGGTCTATGTGCCGGCGGATGACTTCACCGACCCGGCTGCCGTGCACACCTTCTCGCACCTGTCGGCGTCGATCGTGCTGTCACGCAAGCGCGCCAGCGAAGGTCTGTTCCCGGCGATCGATCCGCTGCAATCAAACTCCAAAATGGCGACGCCAGGCATCGTCGGCGAGCGTCACTACGCGCTGGCGCAAGAGGTGCGACGCACGCTGGCGCAGTACGCCGACCTCAAAGACATCATCGCGATGCTTGGGCTTGAGCAGCTGTCGCCGCCAGATCGCAAAATCGTTGCGCGTGCGCGGCGGCTCGAGCGTTTCCTGACTCAGCCGTTCTTCACCACCGAGCAGTTCACCGGTCTGGCGGGCAAGCTGGTCAGCCTCGCCGATGCGCTTGATGGCTGCGAACGCATTCTGCGCGACGAGTTCGAGGACTGGCCTGAGAGCGCGCTGTACATGATCGGCGCGATCGCTGAGGCGAAGGGCGGTCCGCATTCTAGCGGCGCACCGGATACCGCTAAGAGTCCCAAGGTCACGCCCATGGCCACGAAAAAAGCAGCTGCAAAACCATCGGCCGCCGCCGTTGCCGGCAATGAACCTTAAGGTGCTGCTGCCGTCACGCGTCTTCGCCGAAAAAACCGGCGTGACCCGCATTGTCATCGAGACGACCGAAGGCTCATACGGTTTGTTGCCGCGCCGACGCGACTGTGTCGCCGCATTGGTTCCGGGTGTTCTGATCTATGAGACCGACGCCGATGGCGAGGTCTTCATCGGCATCGACCAAGGGGTTCTGATCAAAGCGGGCGCTGACGTTTTGGTGTCGGTGCGGCACGCGACGGGCGGCACTGATCTCGGCCAACTGCGGGAGGCCGTGCAGCGCGATTTCCTCAGTCTGAATGCGCAGGAACGCAGCGTGCGCGCCGCCACCAACAAGCTGGAAAGCAGCTTTGTCAGCCGCTTCGCGAGCTTCCACCATGAATGACGAACCGCCCATCGCGCCACTGGCGACGAAGGTCGGCGCCAGTGCCAAACGCAAGCTGCGGGCGCGTCGCGACGACACGCAAGGGGTGTGGTTTGGCCTCGGCATGATGGGCCTGATCGGCTGGTCAGTGGTGGTGACGACGCTGCTCGGGGCCTCGCTGGGCATATGGCTCGATGCAAATCATCCGGGCACGCATCCATGGACGCTCGCCTTGTTGATGGCCGGGCTGGTGTTCGGTTGCGTGAACGCTTGGCACTGGGTGGCCAAGGAGGACCGCGCGATGCACACCCACGAACAGGATGATGAGTAAGCCACCGTGAATGAACTCCTCGCCAATTTTTTTTCCGCTATTGCCGGCGTTCTGTTTGGCCTGCTTTTTTTCGGCGGCCTGTGGTGGACCCTGCGACGCGCGTTGACTTCGCCGCGACCGGCGCTCTGGTTTGGCGCCAGCGCGCTGTTGCGGTTCGCCATCGTGACCGCCGGTTTCGTCGTCATCTCGGCCGGGCACTGGCAGCGATTGCTGATGTGCCTGATCGGGTTCTGGGCCGCACGCTGGCTGGTTCAACGTCTGACTGCAGAGACCGCGGGCCCAGCTGCCTCGCCATTCGATGTCGAGAGGAACGGTGCGATGAGCACGCCTTCCCAATCACCGCAGGAGTAACACCGTTTTGAAAATTCAGATCAACACCGACAGTAACATCGAAGGCAAAGAGGCCCTTACAGCGCACGTCGAGTCAGTTGTTGAAAGCACGCTGCGTCATTTCAAGGAACATCTAAGCCGGGTGGAGATTCACCTCGGCGACCAGAAGGGTGGAAACAGCCGGATCGACGACAAGCGATGCATGATGGAAGCTCGGCTGAAGAGTCATCAGCCGGTGACCGCCAGTTGCCAGGCAGGTAGCCTCCACGAGGCCATAGGCGGCGCTGCGAGCAAGCTAAAGTCATCGCTTGAGAGCGTGTTGGGGCGACTCGACAATCACCATCGCCATGCGACGGTCGATCTGACCGGCGGCGGGTGAACCGCGATGCGACTTGGCCCTGATCAGCTGATCTTTTGGCAACACGGGCTGCTAAAGCTCAACGGCACCATCGTCTTCACCTGGGCTTTGATGGCGGTGCTGGTGCTGGGCTCGATGCTGATCACGCGCAAGCTCTCGACCGAGCACCAGCGCTCGCGCTGGCAAAACCTACTCGAAATTATCGTCACCGGCATCAAACAGCAGATCAGCGAAGTGGGACTGCAGCAGCCAGACAAGTACCTAGCTTTCCTCGGCACCTTGTTCCTGTTCGTCGCCGCCTCGGCACTGGCCACCGTCGTCCCCGGCTTCGAGCCGCCCACTGGATCACTGTCGACCACCGTCGCGCTGGCGCTGTGCGTATTCGTCGCGGTGCCACTGTTCGGAATCCGCGAGCAGGGCTTGGGCGGCTATCTGAAGTCGTACCTCGAACCGACCCTGCTCATGCTGCCCTTCAACATCATCAGTGAAGTCTCTCGCACGCTGGCCCTAGCGGTGCGCCTGTTCGGCAACATGATGAGCGGCGCAATGATCGTCGCCATCCTGCTCACCATCACCCCGTTCCTGTTCCCGGTGGTGATGACCCTGCTCGGCCTGCTGACCGGCCTAGTGCAGGCCTACATCTTCAGCATCCTCGCCGCGGTCTACCTGGCCGCAGCGACCCGTCCCGCGACGTCCTCTCTGGCCGACCCGGTCGAGTCCTCGCAATGAACCCATCTTGGAGTTCCCATGGATAGCGCCACCATCATCGCCGTAGCATCGATTGTCCTTGCCGGCCTTACCACCGGCTTCGGCACCATGGGGCCGGCGCTGGCCGAAGGGCGCGCCGTGGCGGTCGCCATGACCGCGCTGGCGCAGCAGCCTGACGCGTCGGCAACGATTACGCGGACGCTGTTTGTCGGCTTGGCGATGATTGAATCGACGGCGATTTACTGCTTCGTCGTGTCGATGATCCTGATCTTCGCCAACCCGTTCTGGAACGCGGCCGTTGCGAAAGCCGCGGGCGGCTGAGCCATGTTGATCGACTGGTTCACCGTCGGCGCGCAGGTGCTCAATTTCATCCTCCTAGTGTGGTTGATGAAGCACTTTCTCTATCAGCCCGTACTGGACGCGATCGCGGCGCGCGAAAAGCGCATCGCGGATCAGATCGCCGACGCAGAGACGAAAGAAGCGAAAGCCGCCGCTGAGCGCAAAGTATTTGAGGACAAGAATGTTGCCTTCGATGCAGCGCGCGCTGCATTGCTGGCAACGGCGACGGCTGATGCTCAATCTGAAGGCCAACGGCTGCTTGCCGAAGCCCGTCAGGCTGCCAATCAACAAGCCGTCAAACGCCAGCTGGCGCTGCAGAATGAAGCCAGCCAATTGAATCAAGCGGTCGCCACTCGTGCGCGGCAAGAAGTGTTCGCCATCGCCCGCAAAACCCTCACCGATTTGGCCTCTGTCACGCTGGAAGAACGCATCGGCGAGGTGTTCACGCAACGCCTGAGCGAATTGACCGAACCTGCCAAGGCACGTCTAGCTGCCGCTCTAGCGTCGGCCACCGAACCGGTGAGGCTGCGCAGCGCCTTCGAGCTGCCGGCCGGTCCGCGTGCGGCCATCCAGAGTGCGCTCAACGAAGCGTTCTCCGTCGCCGTGCCGCTGAACTACGAAACGGCGACCGACCTTGTCTGCGGTGTTGAACTGAGCATCGGCGGCGAGAAGCTTGCCTGGAGCATCGCGGACTAT
>JBBSIY010000111.1:0-9528 GCA_038257785.1 Lysobacterales bacterium | reverse complement strand
GTCTTCTTTGGTCACTCGGCCAGCACGGCCGCTGCCTTCGACTTCTGCAGGGTTGACGCCGTGCTGATCGGCAACGCGGCGGCCTGCCGGTGACAGGTCTGAGGTATCCGCTTTTTCGTTTGTCGGCGCGGGAGCCGCCGGTTTGGATGTCTCGTCCGATTTCGCAGTTTGCGCGGGCTTTGGTTCAGCCGCGGCCGCGCCGGCTTCAATGATCGCCACTACCTGCTCACTGGTGACCGTGTCGCCACTCTGAAACTTCAGCTCGCGCAACACGCCATCGACAGGCGAGGGCACCTCCAGTACGACCTTGTCGGTCTCCAAATCCAGCAGGTTTTCGTCCCGCTTAACCGTGTCGCCGACTTTCTTGTGCCACGCAGCGATGACCGCGTCAGAAACTGACTCAGGCAAAACCGGAACTTTGACTTCAGTGCTCATGGAGGCTGACCTTGCGTTTCAACTTGATGGGAAAGAGATGCTTATTCGTCGGCGTCGCTGTCTGCTAACGGACTGACCAGCGCGTCTTCAACCAGCTTGGCCTGCTCTTTGACATGCGTCGCAAAGTGGCCGCAGGCAGGCGCAGGCGAGCGCGAGCGCCCGGCGTAGCTCAGGCGCTGCTTCGGCTGCAAGCAGGCGCGCAGATGATGTTGGATCTGATACCACGCGCCTTGGTTCTGCGGCTCTTCTTGGCACCAGATCACTTCTTTTGCGCCTGCAAACCGCTTGAACTCGGCAATCAGTTCGGGACGCGGAAACGGGAACAGCTGTTCGATACGAACAATCGCGACGTTTTTAAGTTCGCGCTTTTCCGCATCCTCTAGCACGTCGTAATAGACCTTCCCGGCACACAGCACGACGCGCTTAACGGCTTTGACGTCGGCAGCGTAGCTGTCTGGAATTAGGCGTTGGAAACCACCGTCGGATAAATCGTTTAGCGTCGATACCGACTGTCGGTGACGCAGCATTGACTTGGGCGTCATCACGACCAGCGGCTTGCGGGTCGGGCGTTTCATCTGCCGCCGCAGCATGTGAAACATCTGCGCTGGCGTGGTCGGCGTACACACCTGGATATTCTCGAGCGCGCACATCTGCAGGAACCGCTCGAGGCGCGCGGAGCTGTGCTCCGGTCCTTGACCCTCGTAGCCATGCGGCAGGAACAACACCAGGCCACACAGGCGGCCCCACTTGGCCTCGCCCGAGGTCAAAAACTGGTCGATCACCACCTGTGCGCCGTTGGCAAAGTCGCCGAACTGGCCTTCCCAGATCGTCAGGGTGGTGGGGTCAGCCGTGGCGAAGCCGTATTCGAACGCCATCACCGCTTCTTCGGACAGCAGCGAGTCGATGATGGTGACGTGCTCAGGGTTGTTGACCAGCTCACGCAGCGGCATGTGCGTGTTGCCAGTCTCTTGGTCATGCAGCACCGCGTGGCGATGGAAGAAGGTGCCGCGGCCCGAGTCTTGGCCGACCAAGCGCAGCTTGTAGCCTTCGCGCACCAGCGTGGCGTAGGCGAGATTTTCCGCAAACCCCCAGTCCATCGACAGCTCACCGGCGGCCATCTTTCGGCGATCTTCGTACACCTTCGCCACACGCGGATGCAGGGTGACGCCATCGACCGGGCGATTGATCTGCACGGCTAGCTGGTGCAGCGCTTCTTCACCCACGTGCGTTTCCGCCGGAGATTCCAGCGTGCCGTGCAAGTAAGGCGTCCAGTCGACCGCGAACTCATCGACGACGCCGCTGACCAGTTCGACGACCCGGTCGCCGCGATCCATGGCGTCGCGATACTCATCGACCCACTGTTTGGCCATTTCGGCGCTCACCACGCCGGCGCTAGTTAAACGTTCCGCATACATTTCACGCGTCGTTTTACGTGCGCGAATGTTGCGATACATAAGCGGCTGAGTTGCGGCCGGTTCGTCAGCTTCGTTGTGCCCGTGCCGCCGGTAGCAGACCAGGTCGATCACCACGTCCTTCCGGAACTTCTGCCGGAAATCGAACGCCAGCTGGGTGCAGAACACGACCGCCTCGGGGTCGTCACCGTTGACGTGCAAAATCGGCGCGCCGACCATTTTGGCGTGATCAGTGCAGTACAGCGTTGAGCGCGTGTCGTCCGGTCGATGGGTGGTGAAGCCCACCTGATTGTTGATCACAATGTGCACGGTGCCGCCGACTGCAAAGCCGCGGGCCTGCGACATTTGCAGCAGCTCCATCACCACGCCTTGCCCTGCGAACGCGGCGTCACCGTGGATCAGCACAGGCAGAACCTGACGGCGCTCCCGGTCACCGCGTCGCGTTTGCCTTGCACGCACGCTGCCGGTAATCACCGGGTCGACAATTTCCAAATGCGACGGGTTGAATCCCAACGCCAAATGCATCGGTCCGCCGGGGGTCAGCACGTCGCTAGAAAAACCCATGTGGTACTTCACATCGCCCGAGTGCGCCGGATCGCCAGGGCCGTCGTGTTTACCCTCAAACTCTGAGAACAGCTGATGCGCGGGCTTGCCCAGCACATTGATCAGCATGTTGATGCGGCCGCGATGCGCCATGCCGATGACCATCTCGCGAACGCCTTCAGTGCCGGCGCGTCGCACCAGCTCATCCATCGCCGGTATTAGGCTGTCGCCGCCCTCTAGCGAAAAACGCTTTTGCCCCACGTACTTGGTGTGCAGGTAGCGCTCAATGCCCTCCGCTGCGGTTAGCTTTTCAAGCACGCGCTGACGAGCGTCAGCGTCCAAGCCGCTGCTGCCGCCTGCGCGCTCAAGTCGCTCATACACCCAACGACGCTGCGGCGCGTCGGCAATATGCATGAACTCGGCACCGACCGAGCTGCTGTAGGTCGATTGCAGATGCGCTATGAGGTCGCGCAAGCGCATGCGCTCCGGCCCGCCAAACGTGCCGGTGTTGAACTCGCTGTCGAGGTCGGCTGATGACAGGCCGTGAAATGGCAGGTCAAGATCCGGCGCGTCCTGCTTCTGCGCCATGCCGAGCGGATCAAGATCGGCGTGCAAATGCCCACGTGAACGATAGGCCGTCACCAGTTTGAGCACGCCGCCTTGCTTACGCGCTGCCTCGTTATCGACGGGCGCGGATGCTGCCACCGATCGTGAGCGTCGTGCCGCCTGCTCGAAGTGCCTGATGACCGCAGAATGCGGCACGTCGCCGCGTTCGCGACCGCGCAGCTGGTCGAAATAGACCTGCCACGCGCTGCCCACGCTGGTTGGCGCGATCAAATATTGCTCGTACAGATCTTCAACAAAAGCGGCATTGCCGCCGGAGATATGCGAGGACTGGCGGAATTTGAGAATCGTACTGGTCACGATGAGCCTTGCCCTCGGCCCATGACGCGGGCGGGGTCTTGGAGTGGTCGGGGTCGGTGAGCCTCAGATTATAGCGGGCTGAGCCACAAGGTTTCGATCCGACCCGTCATTGGTCGCTGGGTACTCGATGCTCGTCAACGCGAGATGTCTGTTTCAGTAGAAACTGTAGGCGCCCGCCCTCACCGTCATTGCGAAGCGCCACCGGCGCCGTGGCAATCCAGAAGCGGTAGCCGCGTGATGAGCGAGGAGCCCGCGCGCCATGCATTGCCGCGCCGCCTTGCGGCGGCTCTCCATGAACCCATATCGTAAGTCGTTGAACGTCGCCGATTCCATCTTCGTCATTGCGAGGCCGGCCTCATCGGCCGTGGCAATCCATAGCCCCGCGCAGCAGCGCGCCGTGAATGGAGTGCCTCGCACGTCGTGGATTGCCGCGCCGCCTGCGGCGGCTCGCAATGACGATTCGTGACGGCGGTGGTTTCCGGTAAATCCTCGCAACGCAGTACAGAGTTAGATCATCACAGCTTCAGCGCCCGCAGCTCGGCTGGTGCTTCCGAGCGCTCCCACACTTTGTCGAAGCTGTCCTGCAGCTGGCGATTGCGACCAAAGGCCTGGGGCTGGCTAGTTCCCTCAAAGCGGCTCGCAATAGGGCGAAACAGGTAGCCCCCAGCGTCGTTCAGCAGATATCCGGACGGATAGTTGAGATCGATTTCATCGACCGGAGCGCGAATGCTGAGGGTGGTCGAGGCGCGCTGAGCGAGCGCTATGAGCTGGGCCGCAGGACGCAGCGCGGCTGTCGGGTCCTGCACCAAGATGCGAATGTCGGCGCCACGGCCCGAAAGCGCAACACGCCGCAGTTCTTCAAGCGCTGCCTCGTTGCACAGCATGGCGGGATCGAGGTCGCGGGTGAACAGGCTCAGCGTGTGCCGGGCGGCTTTTAACAGCGCGAGCGTGGTCGCGCGGCAGCTTTCCAAGGTCTCGATGGCTTGCTCCGCGGATTGCGCGGGAGATTTGCGCAGCAGCGGCTCTCGCGGCGTCAGAGACAAGCGCATGTTCTGGTGCGGGATTCCGGCTTCCATGTATTCCTCACCTTCCACGGCGAAGCCGGAACGGGCGTAGAACGCGATGGCGTGGGTTTGCGCGTGCAGCTCGATTGCTGGATAGCCAAGGTCGCGGGCCTGATCGAGCAGGCGCGTCAGCATTGCCTCGCCGACGCCCTTTCCGCGCCACTGCGCGAGGACGGCCATTCTTCCTATGCGATGCTCAGGCGTTAGCCGCGCCGTGCCAATGGCTTGGCCGTTGAGGTCCCGCGCCACGACGTGCTTAGACAGAGGATCAAGCTCGTCCCACTCGAGCTCGGGAGGAACGCTCTGCTCAACCAAGAAAACCGGCTCGCGGACCGCGCGAATAGCGGCTAAATCGCGCGTAAAGTCGGCAGGATCGACGCGGAAGTCATCGGCGATACGCAACGTGTTCATGGTCACCTCTTCGGACGTTGAAGAACCAGCAGGCCGCTGGCAATCAGCTCGTCGAGCACGGCCTCGGCGCGTGAGCGAAGGTGATGATAGTCGGCGAGCTGGATCGCTGCCGGCGCGCACAGGCGTTTGGCCAGCGTTATCGAGAGCCGCCACGAATGACCATGTGCAAACAGCCGCGCCTGTTTTCCCTCTCGCGTCCACGCGAAGCGCGCAAACGGGTGGGTGATGAGGCTGCCGCCTTTTTCCAAAGCGCGTTCGATGCGTGCTTTGCTGGGCGGACGCGGAGGCGCGAGGCTGTCGGCCGAGCTGCGATAGCGGGTTAGAAATTCACCAAGCCATGTGGAGAAATGGGCGTCATCCAGCGCCAGGTGGGTGCGCAGCAGGTCACGCATTCGCTCGACCGCGCTGCCGTTGATTTCAGCCGAGTCGCTGTGCGTCTGCAAATCTGGGTCGCGATAGCGCAAAGCCTCGGGCAATGCATCCATACGCTGATCCGCGAGGTCGCCAATCAATTCGCCAATGCTGGGCGCGCGCATCCCAATCGAAAACGTCAGGCAGGCGTCAACGGCGACACCGTGATGCGGCACGCCGGGCGGCAGGTACAGCATGTCGCCGGGACCTAGCAGCCAGTCGTGACTAGGGGTGAACTCGCGCAGGAGCTTTAGCTCAACATCATCGCGAAATGCCAGAGGCGGATCTCTTCGCGCGTCGATCTGCCAGCGGCGCGACCCTTGGCCCTGCAGCAAGAACACGTCGTAGTGATCGACATGCGCACCGACCGAACCGCCGGGCGCGGCAAAGCTGACCATCACGTCATCGATGCGCCAGCGCGGCAAGAAAGCGAACTGATCAAGCAGCGCGCGGACGTCGGCGTCCCACTTGTCGACGTCCTGCACCAGCAGCGTCCAGTCATGCTGCGGAAGGCCGGGGAAGTCTGATTCAGCAAATGGTCCACTGCGCAGCGTCCAATGATCGGTATCGCGATTCAAGCTCACGATCCTCGCCAAAGCGAGTTCTTCGCAGGCAAGCCCCGCAAGGTCTTCGGGCGTTAGCGGGCAGGGCATGCCAGCAAATGCGCCGCGAATCAGCAACGGTCGCTTTTGCCAGTAGTCGCGAAGAAAAATGGCGGGCGACATGCCAAGCGGCAGCGCAGGTGTGGCGGTAACGACCATCGGCGGCATTGCGGCGTCTCGATTCAGTGTGCGGCGTCCGCAAGTTTACTGGCACTGATCAACTTGTCGTCAGCGACTTACGCCGCAGTGCGCAACGCCTTATTGTTGGCTCCGGACTAGAATCCAGCGGGTCAAAAAAGCCATTGTGTTTTCTCGTCATTAACGCGTCTTCATGCCGACTCCGGAGTGTGGTGTGCGCCCAACCGATATCAGCAACCCCGATTATTTCCACAAAGTAGTGGACTGCCAGTGGGCCTGCCCGGCGCATACGCCGGTGCCGGAGTACATCCGCATGATTGCCGCCGGGCGCTATGACGACGCCTACATGGTGAATTGGAAGAGCAATGTCTTCCCCGGCATTCTGGGGCGCACATGCGACCGCCCCTGCGAGCCTGCGTGCAGACGTGGCCGAGTGGAAGAGAGCAACGACGAGAAGCCAGAGCCCGTGGCCATATGCCGCTTAAAGCGCGTGGCAGCTGACAACAAAGGTGACATCACGGCACGCATGCCGCCCAAAGCGGCTAAACCCAACGGCTGGCGAGTGGCGTGCGTGGGAGCGGGGCCTTCATCACTCACCGTGGCGCGGGATTTGGCCCCGCTTGGCTACGCCGTTACCGTATTTGACAAAGATCCCAAAGCCGGCGGCTTCATGCGCACGCAGGTGCCGCGTTTTCGCCTGCCCGAGACGGTAATCGATGAGGAAGTCGGCTATGTCATCGATTGCGGCGTCGAGTTTGTCGGTGGCAAACACATTGATTCGATGCGTCAGCTGCTCACCGAAGGCTATGACGCGGTGTTTGTGGGCAGCGGCGCGCCGCGAGGTCGCGATCTAGATGTGCCCGGACGCGCCGAGTGCGCGGCGAATGTGCATATCGGCATCGACTGGCTCGCTTCGGTGTATTTCGAGCATGTCACCGAGGTAGGCAAACGCGTGCTGGTTCTGGGTGGTGGCAATACGGCGATGGACTGCTGCCGGTCCGCGCGCCGTCTGGGTGGCTCGGAGGTCAAGGTCGTTGTGCGCTCTGGATTTGCGGAGATGCGCGCGAGCCCGTGGGAGAAAGAAGATGCCATGCACGAAGGCATTCCGATTCTCGACTACCGCGTGCCGCTGGCCTTTCATCACAAAAATGGCCGGCTGGTCGGCATGAGTTTCCAGCGCGTCAAGCCGACTATCGATGGACGTGGTCGTCGCACGCTGGAACCTAGCGGTGAGCCCGACGAGTTCCATCCCTGCGACGAAGTGCTGCTGGCGATTGGTCAAGAGAACGCGTTTCCTTGGATCGAGCGTGACGCCGGTATCGAGTTTGACGAATGGGGCATGCCGATTGTGGACAAGGTCACGTTCCGGTCCAGCCATCCGCAGGTATTTTTTGGCGGTGACGCGGCCTTTGGCCCGAAGAACATTATCTGGGCCGTAGCGCATGGGCATGAAGCCGCCATTTCCATCCACAAGCTGTTGAACGGTGAGGACATCGCGGCGCGACCAGCACCCGGAGTGACCTTGGCCTCGCAGAAAATGGGCATTCACGAGTGGAGCTATGACAACGATATTTCCCTGCAAACGCGACGCGTTGTGCCGCTCGCGCCGGCTGAGCAAGCACTGGCGTCAATCAAGCTGGAAGTCGAGCTTGGTTTCGACCAAGCAACCGCATGGAAAGAAACCCAGCGCTGTTTGAATTGCGACGTGCAGACCGTATTCATGCTCGACAAGTGCATCGAATGCGATGCCTGCGTCGACATTTGTCCGATGGATTCGATCAGCTTCGTACAGAACGCGGATGAGCCGCTGCTGCGCCGAACGCTAACGGCTCCCGCACTCGATAAAACGCAGGATCTGTACGTGTCCGACCTGCTTAAAACGGGGCGAGTGATGGTCAAGGACGAAGATGTTTGCCTGCACTGTGGACTGTGTGCCGAGCGCTGCCCGACCGGCGCTTGGGACATGCAGCAGTTCTTGTTAACCATGACCCACGCCGGCGGCAGCTCTGCGGCGACGAACACGCAGGAGGCCGCGTGAGTTCACAGTCGGCGGTCAATGATTTCGTCGTAAAATTTGCCAACGTCAATGGATCGGGATCGGCATCGGCAAATGAGCTGTTCGCCAAAGCCATTCTGCGCATGGGCGTCCCGGTCAGCCCGCGCAATATCTTTCCCAGCAATATTCAAGGTCTGCCGACCTGGTACGAGGTGCGTGTCACCGAGGCTGGATGGTTGGGGCGGCGTGGCGGCGTCGATTTAATGGTGGCAATGAATCCGCAGACGTGGGCGGCGGATATCAAGGAAATAGAGCCGGGCGGCTATTTGCTATTCGACAGCACGCGCAGCCTGCCGCCGGACATGTTTCGCGAAGATGTACGGACCCTCGGTGTCCCGCTGACGCGGATTTGTAACGGCGCTTGGAGCGAGCCACGGCAGCGCCAGCTGTTCAAAAACATCGTCTATGTTGGCGTTCTCTCACACCTGCTCGACATTGAGCCGGACGTGATCGAACAGCTGTTTGCCGAACAGTATCGCGGCAAAGAAAAGCTGCTCGACGCCAACGTCAAAGCGCTGCATCTTGGTCGCGACAGTGCGCGCGAACTTTTTCCGGAGGGTATCGGTCTGCGGGTTAAACGCGCCAATGCTGTCGGTGATCGCATTTTCATGGAAGGCAACGCAGCGGCGGCACTCGGCTGTGTCTACGGCGGCGCGACTGTCTGCGCCTGGTATCCCATTACGCCATCTAGCTCCCTGGCCGAGGCGTTTCAGAAATACTGCCAAAGCTATCGAATCGATCCCGTCACTGGCGAGCAGCGCTACGCCATCATCCAAGCCGAAGACGAAATCGCCTCGATCGGCATGGTGGTGGGCGCAGGCTGGAACGGGGCGCGCGCCTTTACGACGACGTCGGGACCTGGAATTTCATTGATGAACGAGTTCATCGGGCTCGCTTACTTCGCCGAGATTCCGGTGACGATATTGAACGTGCAGCGCGGTGGTCCCAGCACGGGCATGCCAACTCGCACGCAGCAGTCTGATCTACTGGCCTGTGCCTACGCCTCGCATGGCGATACCAAACACGTTCTGCTGTTTCCTGCTGACCCCGCTGAATGCTTCGAGTTTGCCGCTGCCAGCCTCGATCTGGCGGACCGTCTGCAGACGCCAGTGTTCATGCTGTCTGACCTCGATATCGGCATGAATCAGCGTCTCTGCGCTCCCTTGCAGTGGGATGTTGATCGCACACTGGATCGCGGCAAGGTGATGTCGGCCGCGCAGCTGGAAGCTGGCGTTGACTTCGGTCGCTACAACGACGTCGATGGAGACGGTATTCCTTGGCGCACGCTGCCGGCCACGCATCCGAGCAAGGGCAGCTATTTCACTCGTGGAACCTCGCGCGACGCCTACGCGCGCTATTCCGAGCGCGGTGCCGACTATGTCTACAACATGGAACGTCTGCTGCGGAAGTGGGACACCGCAAAGTCGCTAGTGCCGCAGCCTGTCGAAATAAGCAGCGAGCCAGGTTCAGAGATTGGTGTGATTTACATCGGCTCGACCGCGCCAGCGATGGACGAAGCGGCGACAGATTTT
>JBBSIY010000110.1:0-9547 GCA_038257785.1 Lysobacterales bacterium | reverse complement strand
CGAGCAAGGGCGCTATGACGAGTCCGGGGGACTGGTCAGCCCGCAGCGAACGCCGCGGTAGCGGCCGGACGAGCAAGGGCGCTATGACGAGTCCGGGGGACTGGTCAGCCCGCAGCGAACGGCGCGGTAGCGGCCGGACGAGCAAGGGCGCTATGACGAGTCCGGGGGACTGGTTAGCCCGCAGCGAACGCCCGGCCACGGAAAGCCGGGCCGGCGCGCAGCACCACGGACGGTTGCTTGCTTGCGGGGCTTCTATTTCGTTTGAAACTGCCGGCGCTGCCGTCAACCATCACTCAACCCCCGTGTCATTGCGAGCCGCCGCAGGCGGCGTGGCAATCCAGGCTACGCGAGGCACGCTGTTAACGGATACCTCCGGTGACGGCCGCTGGATAGCCACGGCCGATGAAGTCGGCCTCGCAATGACGAACATGGGACGACTAAAGATCAACGGCTTGCGACATGGCTTCATGGAGAGAGCATCGCTTCGATGGCGTTGACGAGTCCGCGAGTCCAGGCACACCACAACGAACTCCCGGCGAAAAATGTTCGAGCCCGCTTCCCGCGCACAGGATGGCGACCTTCAGGCGTGCTAACCAGAGAATTCCGAGTTGAATAGCTGATAAAAGTCAGCCACTTGCGCCGATAGCAAAAACATTTTGCCCTCGGGTGCGAATTGTTGCCTTGTCGTGACACCTATGTGGCAGCATGCGCGCCGCTCAGAGCAAATGGGGCTCTGAATTACGGTCAGGTTAGGGGGACGGCACGGCTTAAAACAGCCCGTGTCCGGGCCACCGAGGACGATCGTGCGGCTCGTAACTCGTAACTCACTATCGCAGCAAGACGCGCCGACTTCTCTGGGGATTCAAATGCTTCGTTCTTTCCGCAACACATGTGGCGTCTACCTGTCGGCCTTTGCTCTGCTGAGCGGCAGCGGCCTCGCCAACGCCAACGGCACGTGTTCGGACTTTGGTTCCGCGCAAAGCTATAACGCTTTTGTGTTCGGCAATTTTTCGGCGCAGTCGTCGGACGTCGAGGGCCGCGTTGCCGTCGGCGGCAACTTGGCAATCAACCACTACAGCTTGGCCGACAAGCTGAGTCCGTCGAGTGCAGGAACCTCTGTTGTAGTGGGAGGCAACTTCAACTTCCCATCGGGTCGCTTGTACTTCGGCAACGCCTTGGTCGGCGGATCGGCTGCGGGCGTAGGCGCGCCGGTGCGAAATGGTTTAGCGGCCAATCAATCCATCCGTGACCACGTCGCCATTCCGATCGACTTTGCGCTAGAGAGGAATCGCCTGCAGGGACTGAGCGATGCATTGGCAGCGCTTCCAAGCAACGGCACCTACGTGTCGCAATATGGCGGTCTGACGCTGACGGGTGCTGCGGGCGCCGCGCTGCAGGTGTTTGATCTGCCGGGGCAGCTGGTTTTGGACGCGCACACATTTGCGGTTGGCGGCATTCCGGCAGGCGCGACGGTGGTCTTCAATGTGCGAGGCACGCGCGCAGGTTTGACCAACATGAGCCTCGACTCGCTCGCTCAAATACGTCGACGCGTTGTCTTCAATTTCCCGGATGCCACGACGTTGGTGTTTGGCGGCATCAGCGTTGAAGGCAGCGTGCTGGCACCAAAGGCCAGAGTCGACAACCCGCAGGGCGTGATCAAAGGCAACTTGGTCGCAGCGTCGTGGGACGGAATGATGCAGCTCAATCATGAGCCGTTCGAAGGCTGCCTCCAGAGTGGCCCATCCAATGCAACGCCCGTCATTAGCTCAACCCCAGAGCTGCTTGCCGTAGTTGGCAAGGCGTACCGCTATCCCGTGAGCGCGACGGATGCCGATGGCGATGTGATCACCTATTCGCTCGTCAGCGGCCCCGCTGCGGCCGTCATTGAAAGCGCGACGGGTATCTTGACGTGGACGCCGGGCAGCGCAGACGTTGGGTTGTATTCCCTCACAGTGCGGGCAAGCGATCCGCAGGGAGCGGAAGCATCACAAACCTTCGAAGTGCGCGTGGTGGAAGGATTCTGTGCCATTCATCCGATCACGCTGCCGAGCAGCGTGATGGACGGCAAGCAGCCGGGAGCCGTGATCAACCAGCTTCCACGCGGAACCGGCCCCGGCAACTTCGGATGGCTGAGCTGGTCGGGCAGTACCAGTGCACCCACGTTAGCCACTAGCTTGCTCCCGCCTGGCGACAGCTATCGCTACACCAACCCCGACAACCCGGCCGATCATCTGCTGAATATTGCTGACTGGTCGCGATCCGCTACGGGCTCAATGAATGCCGCGGCCGTGCGCGCTGGCTTGGACGTACTCAAATCCCAGGACATCATCCTGCCCGTGTGGGACAGCACGCGCGGCAACGGCAGCAATCAGCAATACCGTGTGAATCGCTTCGCCACCGTGCGCCTTCGCGACTATCGGCTGACCGGCAATGGCTACATCAGCTTTGAGTTCAAAGGCGATGCCAGCTGCTACAACGCGGTGCCTGTTGCGCTTCCGCAGACTGTAGAAACGGCCCAAGACGTTGCGCTGCCCATCACGCTGACGGGCACCGATCCAGACGGCAATGCGCTTACATTTGCGGTCGGGGAGTCGCCCCAACATGGCACCCTCAGCGGCACCGCCCCAGCCCTTGTGTATACGCCAGAGCCCGGCTATTACGGCACCGATACGTTCACCTTCACCGCTTCGGACGGGCAACTCAGCTCCGATCCGGCGTTGGTAAGCGTTTCAATCACACGGCGCAACATTGCGCCGCACATTGTGAGTTCGCCGACGCTGGTCGCTCAGGAAGGCATGAACTATATATACGACGGCGACGCCGTAGACCCGGATGGTGATCCGCTTGCCTACACGCTTCGACAAGCGCCGGCCATGCTCAGCATCAATGCCGCCAGCGGGCAAATTCAGGGCGTGGTTGACTCTTCCCTGACCCAAACTGTTCGAACGTTCAATCGCTTCTGCTACGTCATACCGGAAGAGTTCGAAGAGTTAGATGCCGACGGCACTGTGCGGGCGCCGCTTTACCAGCGCGTTCGACAGGCAATTTCATCCGCCAGTGACTACGTGGCACCGAACACCGTGCAGTGGGATCGGAGCAACCTGTGCCTCGGTTGCCACGTGCAGAACCAAGGCTTGCTTGGGCTACAGGGTTCGAAAGATAGTGCAGAGGTGGATGAAGAAGCCGCTGAACTCCTGTTAGCCGGAGTCCTCGATAGTCAGCAGGCCGACGGCAGCATTCGGCGCTCGCATCCTGAGTTCACGAAAACTCAAACGGCGTTTGCGCTTTGGGCGCTCAGCCATGTTCCTGACCGGCAGCGCACGCTAAGCACTCGAGCCGCGGCGCTGGGGTTCTTTTTGCCACACGTGCTGACGACAGGAAATCAGTCCTATTGGACACACGATCACGATTCTGGATGGTTGAACAACGAGCATTCCATCACTGCAATTATTGCGCTCTCTGCTGCGCGCTACATCGACGACGTCAACAGTCTCGGCACGGTCACTGTCGAACAGCAGCAGGTAGCTGACCAGTACCGTACCCTCATTCCACAACTTTCTGAGCGTTTAATTTTCAACGCGCAGCTGGACGAGTCGACCAGCTACCTCACAGCCGTGCGAATGATCGGCATGGGCGAACTTCTACATTTGATCGACGACGCAGCGCTCGCCAACCGGCTCGACGCCGCTGTTTCTCACAGCGACGATGTGCTGCGTGCGCGTCAGCTCGCGGACGGCGGATGGGGCTACACGAGTGTCGACTCTGTCAGTGATCCGCTTACCTCGGCTCTGGTCGGCTTTGCGCTTGATCAGCGCGACCCTCCGCTGAGCGACGAGGCGGTGCGCAGCAACATTGACTATCTACTTCAGTCGCAGCTGGCAGACGGCACCTGGCCAACCAGCAGCGGTCTGTACGCCACGTTCCTTGGCACCACGGGCCTCGTCATGGCCTATCTGCCGGTTGCGCTTGAGCATCTTGGCAATCCCGACCTCGCCCTCGGCCATGTGCGCCTCAGCCAAGATGGCGGTAGTGTTGAAATCGAAGTGATGAATCGTGGGCTCGCATCGGTTAGCGGCGGCTCTACCTTGCGCGTGTATGCGGGGCACTCAGCGCAGGCCGAAGTGCTCGCCACTCTCGCTGTTGCGCCGCTTGGCAGCGGCGTGTCGCGCTGGGAAAGCGTTGCCGTCAATCTACCCATCGACATCGCCAGCGTTTACGCCACGATCGAGTCAAATCAGCCCGTCGGCGAGTGCCTGACAGACAACAATTTCACATTGGCTGATCGCGTTTCTTGGCGCGCGGCTGACCCTAGCAATCTGTTCGACACCCAGCACTATTTCCTCAATCTCGAGGACAGCAACAGCGCGCCGCGTATCGTCTCGACGCCAGTAACCGAGCTGCCGCAGGGCACTCTTTACGTGCATCAGGTACAGGTTCAAGACAATGACGTGGGTGACGCGCACGAGTTCTCACTGATCACCGCGCCGACAGGTCTATTTCTCAGCCCGATCACCGGACGCTTTACGTACAGCCGTGACGAGCAGACCGCCGGCGACCACGTCGTTCGGGTGCAGGTGAAGGACCTGCGTGGACTCACAGCAGAGCAGCAGTTCACTCTGAGAGTCACTGCCAATCAAGGGCCCGTTATCACCTCGACAGCCTTGCTAGCTGCACTGGTCGATCAACCGTATGTCTATCAAATGATCGCCCTCGATGCCGACGGCGACACCCTCAGCTATCGCCTCGACGGCGCGCCGCTGACAATGGCAATCGATGCCGTGACGGGCTTGATCAGTTGGATGCCGCTCGCGCAGCACAGTGGCAATCAAACCGTGGCGGTTGTTGTTGAAGACGGTCGAGGTGGAATGGCTCGACAGGTCTTTGTCATCACCGTTGTAGCGACGACTAGCAACCTGCCGCCTCTGGCGCAGGCGCAGCTCGTGACCACGGCGCGAGGCGAGGGAGTCGACGTTCAGCTGCAGGCAACCGATCCGAACGGCGACGCCCTAAGCTATCGGATTGAGCGCGCGCCAAGTCACGGCCAGCTCGTCGGCACTGCACCGCAAATCCGCTACATCCCGGCGCCGGGCTATGTCGGCACGGATGCATTTCGGTTCACCGCAAGCGACGCTGAGTTCGAATCAGAAGCCGCGGAAGTGAGCATTGAAATTGTCGGCGGCAATCAAGCGCCACGAATAGTCTCCGAACCTCCGACGCGGCATATTCTGGAGCCGTCACGCGGGGAAGCGGTCGCCCAGAAGCTCTCGGAATGGGAGTACCAAGTTCTCGATTCTTTTGTCAGCGGCACGTGGGCTTTCGAGAACGACGGCTACACCGCTATTCACACCGACAATGGCAACGCCACCGGCTTGGTCGGCGCAACCGCCTTTGATGCGGTTCATGTGGAAGGCACATGGCAGTCCTTCAATGGCGATGATGACTATTTTGGCGTTCTTTTTGCCTACCATAGCCCGTACTCCCATTTCTTGATTTCGTGGAAGCAAAACACCCAAGGGTTGTCGAAGCGCGGAATTGCCGCTTGGCACTCGGATAAGGCAGCGGATGGCTCAGAGGGCTACCTTTTTGATGAAAATGGAGGAGCCGGTTCGACAGACCCCCTCTACGAACTTGAAGTGCCGTGGTTGCTGGGGCAGGAATATCAATACACGCTCGATGTGGTGCCCGGCATTGCTCGCTTTGCTGTCAAAGAAGGCGACACCCTTATTGATGCCTTCACTATCCGCAGCGAGCGGATTACGACCGGACGCGTGGGCATATTCAACACCTCACAGGCAGAGAGCTACTACACCGCCAAGACTGCGCCGTTCCGGGTAATCGATGGCGTCTACTGGTATGACGTGCAGGCAATCGATCCTGACGGCGATGCCGTCAGATATCAGCTGATAGATCCGCCTGCCGGCATGTGGATCAATGGGACCACTGGCACCCTTCGCTGGGAAACAACGCCGGAAATGGCGGGTAGCTACGCCATCACGGTCGCGGCAACTGACCCGTTCGGCGCATCGACCCGGCAGCAGTACGAGCTAGTTGTGTCGACTGACGGACCGGTTATCATCAGCTCTCCAAATACAGCCGCGGTTGCCACGCAGGCCTACGCCTATGCGGTCGCAGCATTTGACCCGACGCCAAACGATGCATTGAACCACGAGCTTTTGTCTGCTCCGCCGGGGATGACCATTAGCGCGACCAGCGGCGAAGTCCGTTGGAACCCGACGGCATCCGACGTGGGCGTGCATCCGATCTCGGTGCGGGTCACTGATAGCTCAGGCCTCAGTGATACCCAAAATTACACGCTGAGCGTCACGCTGTTGCCAGCCAACGCAGCACCTCAGTTCACATCCTCGCCGCCCCTTACGGCAGAAGTCGGCCGTCCGTATCTTTACGCGCCTTCGGCCACGGATGCGGATGGCGACACGGTGCAGTTCGGCTTCGCCAAAAGCGTGCCCTACGACATGCAGATATTTGATGGTCAAAACATCACGTGGACGCCAGGCCCGGACCACACAGGCGCAGTCGAGATCGAGGTTGACGCCGTCGATGGTCGCGGCGGCTATGCGGTGCAGCGATTTGTGGTTCAAGTGTCTGATCCTGCCGGCAACCGCGCGCCGAGCATTCTCTCGTCTGCGCCAACCTCGGTGCTTCGAGGTGCGCGCTATGAGTACGCCGTAGGCGCCCAAGATCCCGATGGCGACGCGCTGTCGTACTCGCTTGATGCTGGCCCGATTGGAATGACTGTGTCGGTTTCGGGCGTGCTGAGTTGGCAAACCGGCGACCATGACTTTGCGTTTAACCCGGTCGCCCTGAGCGTCACAGACAGTCGAGGTGCCGAAGCCACGCAGCGCTACGTGCTGAACGTGGTGGATACCGGCACCAATCAGCCGCCGATTATCAGTTCAGTCCCTCCCGCCAGTGCCGCCGTCGACACGCTGTATGAGTATCTGCCAGTTGCCGCTGATCCGGACGGCGACTCGCTCACTTTCTCACTCGCGTCAGGACCCATTGGCATGCTGGTCAATCCGGCAACCGGGCGTGCGGCATGGACGCCCAGTGACGCCAGCGAGCTACCCGCGTCTGTGGTGTTGCGTGTGGTTGACGATCGCGGCGCAGCGGCTACGCAGGGCTTCTCGATTGCACTCGCGCAAAGCGATGACAATAGCCCGCCCGTCATCACCTCCGCACCACCCGATAACGTCATCGACGGAGAGCGCTACTCCTATGTGATCGAGGCCAGCGATCCGGACGGTGACGTGCTCACCGTGCGACTCACGCAAGCACCGGTAGGCATGCTGCTCAACGAGCTCAGCGGCGAACTTCGCTGGGTTCCAACCATTGCGCAGCTTGGCCTGCACGACGTGACGGTGGAGGTTGACGACTTCAATGGCGGCATTGCCCGACAGAGCTTCCAAATCACGGTCAACGCCGCCGTCGACAACCGCGCGCCGCGCATCGACAGCATTCCGAGTTCAAACGGAAAGGTAGGTCGCGAATATCGCTACCAGCTAATTGCCGTCGATCCGGACGGCGACCAAGTCACCAGCACGTTGGAAAGCGCGCCTGACGGTATGAGTCTGGCCGCGAACGGTTTGATCACATGGACGCCCGCCACGATCGACACCGCAACTGCGCGAGTTCGAGTTTCCGACGGCAGTGCGTTTCGCGAGCAAGAATGGTCGATCAGCGTGCTGCCCGCCAGCTCTGCGCTGGCGGTGAACGTAGCAGTTACCCCCAACCCGGTGGTCGCCGGCACGCTGTACTTGGTTAGCGTGCAGGTGGTCGGCGCCGCGGGTCCCGTTGTCAGCACGGCCACGTTTGACGGCCAGCCAATCACGCTCGAGGGCGATGGCACCACCGAACTCACCGCGCCCCTCGTCAACGGACTCTACCCGCTGGTGGTGACGGTCACCGATGGCTTTGATACCGTCAGCGCGACGCGCGAGGTCAACGTTGGGCAGTTCGGCGACACCGAAGCACCGCTTGCCAGCATCCTCGCCCCGCGCGAGGGCGATCAGGACGAGCTGCTAGCGCTGACCGCACCAAGGCAGGTGTCGATACGTGTCAATGACGACGGCGCGTTTGAATGGGTGCTGCGCCTGTTCGAGCGCGGCGACACGCGCGGCGTGATCGAGCTTGCGCGCGGCACCACGGCGGTCGATGGTGCGGTGGTCGCGACGATCGATCCGACGCTGTTGCAAAACGGCCTCTACACCCTGCTGCTCGACGCGGTCGATGCCGGCGGCAACACCGCGCAAGACAACGTCCTCATCGCAGTCGAGGGCGACATGAAGATTGGCCACTTCTCGATCAGCTTTGCCGATCTGCAGGTGCCGGTCGCCGGTCTTCCAATCACCGTCACGCGCACTTACGACACGCGAACGCGGCATAAGGCGCTAGATTTTGGCTATGGCTGGACGGTGGATTATCAGTCGATCCGCATCCAGGAATCGCGGCGTCCGGGCTTTGGCTGGGCGCTCAAAAGCTATCCCTCCGGCCCGCTGGGCCTGGTACCGAACTGGTGCGTGGAGTCGGCACTGGGCAACGTGGTGAGCGTGACTTTGCCCGATGGCGAGGTGGAAAAGTTTGTCGCTAAGGCGTTCCCTGAGTGCAACCAAGGGGTACCGTTTCTTGACGTCGAGCTGCGCTTTGAGCCGATGCCTGGCACCGATGGCAAGCTTCAGGTCACCAACGATAACTACGGCCGCCTGATCAATCAGGCGCTGGCCGTTACTGACGATCCGGGCCGTCCGCTGGATCCGAGTGGCTACGTCTACACCAACGCCGAGGGTCAGGATTTCATCCTTGATCAGGGCTTTACGGTGCGCGAGATTCACGAGCGAGAGGGCGACAATCGGGTGACCTTTGGCCGCGACGGCGTGGTGCATTCGGCTGGCAAAAGCATCACCTTTGTGCGCGATGCAGAGGAGCGCATCGTGCGGGTGATTGCGCCTGATCTGTCTGAGATCAGCTACGAATATGACGCGCTAGGCAACCTCATCGCGATGGTGGACGCCAACGGCAACCGCACGCAGTACACGTACCTCGGCCGTCACTATTTGCAGGACATCATCGACCCGCGCGGCGTGCGGGTGAGCCGCAATGAATACAACGACGAGGGCCGACTGATTGCGGTGATCGACGCCGACGGCCAGCGCATCGAATACAGCCGCGACATCGACGCGCGGGTGGAGACCGTGCGCGACCGCAACGGCCACGCCATGACGTATATGTACAACGCGCGCGGCGACGTGCTGTCGGAAACCAACGCGATGGGCGAAACAACGCTGCGCAGCTACGACGCCGACGGCAACACGCTGAGCGAGACTGACGCGCTGGGCAACACCCGCGCGTGGACCTATGACGCGCTAGGCAACGTGCTGACGGACACCGATCCGAGCGGCGGCGTGACGCGCAACGCGTACGGCGCGTTCAATCAGTTGGACAGCGTGACCGATGCCAATAACGTCGTGACGCTGAGCAATACCTACCTCAATCAATTCGTGGCCGGCGTGCCGATCTACCCCGGCCCGCT
>JBBSIY010000109.1:0-9580 GCA_038257785.1 Lysobacterales bacterium | reverse complement strand
TGGGGTTTGGGGCACAGCAGATTTGGATCGGCACCGAAGGCGCGGGCGTTTGGGCGTTGCCTCTTGCCGCACTAGATTTGGTACCTCCTACAGCCAAAGCATCACTTGATCTCGGGCCTGGTGATGCATTGGGGCAACACGCCACTGCGGAACAGTTGCCGATCGGCAGCATCACTGTATTAAGCGAGGACCAAGACGGTAGGCTTTGGATCGGCGGCGAGCGCGGTGTGATGGTCGCCGACGCCAGCGGACTCATTGCCGTGCGCAATGGGGCGCTGCCTTGGACAGCGGGTACGCGATGGCTGCAGCGTGATGCCAATGGGTCCATGTTGGTGGGGAGTACGCAGGGACTACACCGGGTCGTAGATGGCCAACTGCAAGCGCTCGATGGCGTAGAGCGACGGCGCCCTCCAGCACAGATACAGTCCGCTGATGCGCGAGAAAACTGGCTTATATCTGCCTCTGCTGTGTTTAGAGATGGCCGGCAGCTGCTGCGTTTTAGCGACGTCGAAAGCACTCGCATCACCCAGGGCATGACTGACCGGCAAGGCGCGCTTTGGCTTGCGACCAGTGGCGCTGGGCTACATCGACTGCGCCCAGCGGTAATAACGACGTTAAGCAAGGCGCAAGGCCTATCGGCGCGTGAGGTGTATCCGCTGCACCAAAGCCTCGACGGCGCGGTCTGGGTCGGCACCTCAAAAGGCGGTCTGAACCGCTACGAGGAAGGCAAATTCAGCCATTTCGGCAGCGTCGACGGCCTGTCAGACAGCAATATTCGCGCAATCGCCAGCGACGCAGCGGGGAATTTGTGGGTTGCCACGCAAGAAGCCGGCTTGTTTAAGCGCACAGGTGCTCGCTTTGTTCCAGAACCGGATCGCGCGCTAACCGACGCCGGCATCAAAGCGCTGTTTTTAGATAGCGCGGGCACCCTTTGGGCAGGTGCACAAAGCGGTCTTTGGTATCTGGATCCGCTGGGTCGCTGGCAGCGACACCCCGCCAGTGAGGCCTTAACCACCTGCACGGTTCGCGTTATCCGAGAAGATCCGGCAGGCACAGTGAATCCTGCACTTTGGCTGGGCACGCAGCGCTGCGGCGTCGCCAGACTTGCTGGCAAGAGCCTCAAGCGCTTCGGCTCTGGCGACGGTGAGCTCAGCGATTTTGTGCGCGACATCCATGTTGCGGATGCGACCAGCGTTTGGATTGCCTCGGAAGATCGCGGGCTTACGCGCCTCACCATTGGCGAGTCCGCTGACGTCTCGACAGCCACCCCGGTGCGCGTGCGCGATGGCTTACTCAGCGACGGCATCCATCAGATCGTGGCAGACGGGCTCGGCTGGCTGTGGATGAGCACAAATACCGGCCTATTTCGGGTGGACGAAGCCAGGCTGGGCGCGTTTGCCGATTCGCTTGCCCAGCGCAATGGCGCGGAGCTAAACGCCAAGTTGCCTATCGAGAGCTATGCCGAAGCCGCCGGCATGCGCAACCGTGAAGCCAACGGCGGCTATCAGGACACGGCAATGCGTGCCGCAAACGGTCAGCTTTGGTTCGCAACGCAGGACGGCGTCGCTGTCGTACAGCCTGACTCAGCGCTGCTGGCGCGGCCGGTAAAACCGCAGATTGAAAGCGTCGTTAGCGCGGCGCGGGCTTGGCGCGCGAACGCGTCGCTGGCGCTGCCGGCCATCGCGCGCAGCTTCCACATCGAGTACACCGAACTGCTACAGCTTGATGCGCCGCACGTGCATTTTCGCTACCGCTTGAACGGATTTGATGACGGCTGGATCGAGGCGAACACCCGCCGCATCGCTTATTACACCAAAGTGCCGCCAGGCGACTATCAATTCCAACTGCAAGCTTGGGCCGGTGGTGACTGGAATGGCCCGATTGCCAGTTTGGACATGAGCGTACAGCCTTTTTTTTATGAAACCGGCTGGTTTAAGGCGTTGCTCGCGCTGCTCTTCATCAGTGCAATGGTCGTGTTTTATCAGGCCCGGTTTCGCTGGCTCAATGCGCAGCGCCAAAAATTATCCGACCAGGTTGACTTGCGTACGGGGCAACTGGCGGCGCGCACCTTGGCGGTGGAGCAAGCCGCTGAGGTGATTGCCGACCAGGCCGAACAACTGCGCGAATTGGATCGCCAGAAGTCGCGCTTTTTTGATGATCTGGCGCACGAATTGCGCACTCCGCTCACGCTCATCCTCGGGCCGCTCAAGGATTCGCAGCGTGAGAGCTCCAGCGCCGTACAGCCCGCGATTGACAGCGCGATCCGCAATGGCGAAGTACTGTTGGATTTGACCAACCAGCTGCTCGATTTGGCCCGTCTAGAGTCCGGACAATTCCATTTGGACTTGCGGGACGAAGACGTAATTTCCTTGTTGCGCGACTGCGCTGAGCGCTTCGCGCCGATCGCCAAACTGGGCAACGTCGGCTTTTGCTGGACTGCGCCGGACAGTCCGCTGCCGGTTGGGCTAGATGGGCGTCAGGCGGTCAAGATTTTCGATAATTTGCTGTCCAATGCGTTCAAATTTACCCCCAGCGGTGGCCAGGTGGATCTGCGCGTTACGATCGAACCGGCAGATGCTGACGGTGTCTGCGCCATGGCGCGTATCGAGGTCGCCGACACCGGCCCGGGCATCGGCGCCGAACACTTGCCGCACGTATTTGATCGTTTTTATCAGGCCACATCCGACGGTGCCCGCTTGCAGCCGGGCACCGGCATTGGCCTGGCGCTGGTGCGCGACCTGACGCAGCTGCACGGCGGTCGCTTGGCGGTGTACAGCACGCTTGGCGTCGGTACTCGCTTTGTGGTTTGGCTGCCGCTAGCGCAACCCGCCGGTGTCGTTGAATCGCAAACTACGATCGCGCTGACGTTGCCCACCGTTAGCCCCGAAGCCGCATCCGAAGTCGAGGTCGAGGTCGAGGATCGCACCACCGTGTTGGTGGTGGACGACCACGCCGAGCTGCGCGCGCATTTGCGCAGTGTGCTGGCGCCACACTACCGCGTGCTGGAAGCGGCGGACGGGATTGCCGCGCTGGCCCTGGCGCGCGATCAGTTGCCGGACTTGATCGTTGCCGACGTGAGCATGCCGGAACTCGACGGCTACGGCCTGTGCGCCGCGGTGCGTATCGATCCAGACATTGATTGGCTGCCGATTATTTTGCTCACCGCGCGCTCGGGCTTAGACCACCGCCTCGAGGGGCTGCGTTCGGCAGCGGATGATTATTTGACGAAGCCCTTCGAAAGCGCGGAGCTGCTCGCCCGGATTGCTAACCTGATCGCGTCGCGTTGCCGCCTAAAACAGCGTTACGCGCAAATGGCCGATGTCGCCGCCGCGCTGGAACCGCTCGCCGCCACGGCGGCTTCACCAAGCGCGCCCGAATCCAACGACGCGAAATTTCGTTTGCGCCTCATGGCCGCCATTGACGCGCGCATTTCCGACGAACATTTCAAAGTCAGCGATTTGGCCGAAACCATGTGCCAAGACCGCAGCCAGCTATTCCGGCGCGTCCGCGAGATCACCGGGCTTGCGCCCAGCGATCTGATTCGGGAACTGCGTCTGCAGCGCGGCGCAAGCTTGTTGGAAGCAAACGCTGGGTCGATCAGCGAGATTGCATCCGGCGCCGGTTTTAGCAGCGTCGCGTACTTCACCAAGTGCTTCCGCGAACGCTACGGGCGCACGCCCGGGCAGCACCGAGCGCGGCCGACAAAGCTCAGCGCCCGGCCCAGTTAGACGTATAACGTGCTGTTTTTTTAAGGCTACAAAAATATTTTGCAACCTGCGTTATAGCGATCTGCACCCAGGCTGATAACCCTGCCCGCACTGTTTTTGAGACGCTGGGGTCGGAACTCGTTCCGTCGCACCCCGCCACCCTCAAAGAGCCCTGCTATGCGCTTATTGGTTGCTGTCCGCCCGTTGTTAACCCTAGCCGCCGCGCTGGTGCCGCTGCACGCGGGTGCTCAGCGCGTGAACGACACCGGGCAAACCGCCTGCTACAACACCAGCGCCAGCATTGGCACGGTCGCTCTCAGCACGCCCGACCCGGAACCAGCCGGCTTCAACGAGCAGGACTGCACCCGCGGCGCAGCGGCGGCCGAAGCCGTGGGCGTGCTCTACAAGGTCGGCGGCAGCACGCGCTCCGGCGCGGACTACACGCGCATTGCCAATAATGGCAGCCCCTTGCCGGCCACCGCTGCGCTCGGCAGCAATCCCGGCGACTGGGCCTGCACCCGAGATAACGTCACGGGGTTGATCTGGGAGGTCAAGCTCAACAACTCGGCCAATTTGCGCCATGTCGGTCACCGCTATACCTGGTACGACACCAACGGTGCGCTCAATGGCGGACTTGCCGGAGTCATCACCCTGGGCACCAACACCGACTGCCAAGCCACCTTGATCAACTGCAATACCACCGCCTACCGAGACGCGGTCAATGCCGCTGGCCTTTGCGCTGCGAACGACTGGCGCCTGCCGAGCGCGGATGAACTGAATTCGTTGGTGCAGTTTGCGGACATCCCCCCCATTGACGCCGTCTGGTTTCCAAATTCGCCGGATGCCCGCTACTGGTCTGGGCAGAGCTTTGCGGCCAACCCAGACAGGGCGTGGTTCCTCGAACCCAACGGCTTCGTCACGTTCATTACCAAAGCCACGGCCTATCAAGTCCGCTTGGTCCGAGGTGCGCCATGAAGGCCCTACACCTCGGCCTAGCGCTTTGGTTGCTGGTTCTCGCGAGTCCAATCGCGGCACAAACCTGCCCAGCGGGCAACCCACGGATAGCACCGAACAGTCGCTACATCGCCAGCGAGCCAGTGGCGGGGCAGCACATCGTGCAAGACCAACGCACGGGTTTGACCTGGAAACGCTGCTTGCAGGGATTCACCGGTGCCAACTGCGCCACCGGTACCGAAGTATTCAACAGCTGGTCAGTGGCGCTGAGCATTGCTGACGATGAAGTGTTCGCCGGCCACAGCGATTGGCGGCTACCCACGATCAATGAGCTGCGCACCCTGGTCGAGACCGGTTGCCACAATCCTGCAATCAACACCGCAGTCTTTAGCAACCTCAACAGCCCGCAGGTGTGGAGTTCAACGACCTATGTGTCCTTTCAGCCCACTGCCTGGGGTGTCACATTCACAAATGGCGAATCGGTCGTCATTGGCAAATCGGGTGGCGGTTCCATCCGGCTGGTGCGCGGCGGACAGCCGCTCAGCAGCTTCAACTCCGGCCTCGACTACACGCCCGATGGCTACAGCTTCAGCGCCCAAAACGCGGTGCCTGTGTCCACCCTGCGGGTGTCCAATACGATCATCGTGGGCGGCATCACCACGCCCACCGGAATCGGCATCAGCGGCGCTGCTGGCTCCCAGTACCGGATCAACGGCGGTACCTGGACCAGCGCCCCGGGCGAGGTCAATAACGGCGACAGCGTCGACGTGCGCCACAGCAGCGCTGCGACACTGGCGGCTGCCACCACCACCACGCTTGGGATCGGCGGTATTAGTGCGAACTTCGTCTCGACGACGGTAAGTGGCGGATGTCCGGCTACCGTGGTCACGAATGGCAATGATTCTGGCAGCGGCAGCTTGCGCGAGATTATTGCCACTGCCTGTCCAGCTAGCACGGTAACGTTCCAAGCGGGCGTGTCTACGGTAACGCTCACGAGCGCAGAATTGCTGGTCAGTCAAAACTTAACCATTAACGGCGGCAGCGGGGTAACGGTTAGCCGCAGCACGGCCGCCGGCACGCCGCAGTTCCGAATCTTTAATGTGCAAAGCGGGAATAACGTAAATATCAACGGTTTAACGGTGAGTAATGGCGACCATCCTGTTCAGGCGGGCGGCATTTTAAACAGCGGCATTTTAACGCTTAATAATATGCAGATTTCAGGCAATCGAGCACCCCAAGGCGGCGGATTACAGAACGATAGCGTACTGAATTTGAGTAACACCAGTCTGGTAAATAACACCGCTAACCTCATTGGCGGCGGACTGGCAATTTTCGGCAGTTCTACGATCTTAAGCAACTGTACTGTTGCGGGAAATGTGGCGGGTAATAGTTCTGGTGGTATATTCACTGCAGGCAACATAGGCCCGCTATCGATCACCAACTGCAGCATCGTTGATAATCGCATGGTGAATACGTTTGAGGGCGCTGGCGCTGGGATAAATGGTAATTCTGTATCTGTGCTCTTACGCAACACCATCATTGCCGGAAATACCAATCTCCGCCGCAACATACCCTCCGATATATTTGGCGACGTGCAGCCGACCAGCGCATTTAATGTGATTGGCTCGGGCGGCAGTGGTGGGCTCACCAACGGCGTTAATAACAACCAAGTCGGCGTCAGCGCCACAGCGCTGTTATTTGGCCCGCTTGGTAATTATGGCGGGCCAACCTCGACGGTGCCCTTATTGCCCGGAAGCGTGGCGATCAATGCCGGAACCAGTATCAGCGCGCCGGTCGTGGATCAGCGCGGTATAGCGCGGCCCCAGCTGGCTGCGGTTGATGTCGGCGCGTACGAATCGCGCGGATTCAACCTATCTATTGCCGGCGGAAACAACCAGACAACACTAATCACGACGGCCTTTGCAGCGCCTCTTTCGGTGAGCGTCACGGCAAACGGTGCCGGTGAACGGGTGCAGGGCGGCATCGTCAACTTTACGTCGCTGGGCATCTTCGCCAGTGCCACTTTTGCGAGCAATCCGGCAACCATTGACGTTAGCGGCGTTGCGAGCACTGTTGCCACAGCCAATGGCACGGGCGGTAGCTACAGCGTGCTGGCAAACGCTAACGGCAACAGCGGCGGCGCAGTGTCCTTTGCGCTGGAAAACAACGCGACGTTGCCGACATTGTCGATTGATGACGTTACCGCGGTTGAAGGCAACAGCGGGACTACGCAGTTCGACTTCACCGTCAGCGTCTCTAGCCCTACCTTGCCGGGCGGCGTGCGCTTTGATATCGCCACCGCCAATGGCACGGCTAGCGCAGGCAGCGACTTCCTCACGCAAAGCTTGACCGGCCAGGTGGTTCCGGCTGGCAACAGCCGCTTCACGGTGTTGGTCAACGGCGACAACATCAGCGAAGCCAACGAGACCTTTTTCCTCAACCTCAGCAATGTGGTTGGGGCAACGGTCGTTGATGGCGAGGGCCTAGGCACGATTATCAACGACGACGTGCACGGCATCACGGTCGTGCAATCGAACGGCACTACCAACGTCACCGAGGGCGGCACCACCGACAGCTTCACCGTCGTGCTAACCAGTCAACCGGAGGCCGACGTGCAGATCGCCGTGGACGGCGGTACGCAAGTCACCGCTGCACCGGTGCCGCTGAGCTTCACCGCGGCCAACTGGAACGTGCCGCAGATCGTAACCGTCACCGCGATCGACGACGCGCTATTCGAGAGCAACCCGCACCCGGGATCGGTGGGGTTTACCGTCACCAGCACTGACGCCGGCTACAGCGGCTTCGTCGTGCCCGTGGTCGACGTGACCGTCACCGACAACGACCCGGCACCGACGATCAGCATCAGCAGCCCAAGCCTGCCTGAGGGCAATGCCGGCACCAGCGTGATGAACTTTGTGGTCAGCCTGTCGGCAGTCTCTGGCTTGCCGGTGAACTTCATCCGCGAGACGCAAGACGGCAGCGCGACAGCCAGCAGCGACTATGTGGCTTTGGCCGCGACGCCTGCGAGCATTCCAGCGGGGCAAATCAGCGTCACCATCGCGGTCACGATCAACGGCGACACCGTGTTCGAGGGTGATGAGACCTTTACGCTGTTGCTCCGCACGATCACCAATGCCACGCCGAGCCCGACGATCTCGGGTACCGGCACGATTCTGGAAGACGACCAGCAGCCGACCACCACCACCATCGTCAGCGACCTTCCCGATCCCACCGTGGTCGGTCAGCCGTACACGGTGGCCGTGCAGGTGGCCGCCAGCAGCAGCTCACCCTTGGGCAGCGTCTCGATCAGCGATGGCACGGGCGGCACCTGCGGCCCGGTCACCCTGGTCGCCGGCACTTCGCCCAACAGCACCGCTAGCTGCGATGTCACCAGCACCAGCATCGGTGCCAAAACTCTGACCGCGACCTACACCCCAGCCAGCAGCGCCTTTGCCGCGGGTTCGGGCACGACGTCGCATCAGGTCAACGCGGCTGCTACCACCCTCAGCGTCACCGGCCCGCCGCGCAGTCAGATCAACACGCCGAGCAGCTTCAGCTTTGCGCTGGCCGCTAGCGCGCCGGGCGGCGGGGTGCCGGCTGGCGCGGTGACGTTGACCAGCGGCGGCAGCAGCTGCCAAGTGACGATGCCTACGGCAACGCCAAACTGTACCTTGAGCTTTGGCGCGCTTGGCCCGGCCACGGTGACTGCCGCGTTTGTGCCGGGCAACGCCAACTACCTCGCGACCAGCTCAAGCGGCGCGGGCAATGCGCAGACGACGGTGTTCGCACTGTCCAATCTGTCGATCAGCAAAGACGACGGCATTACCTCGGCGGCGCCGGGTGACTCGGTCAGTTACGTGATCACCGCCCGCAATGCCGGGCCGAACGACGCGCCCGGAACCACAGTGTCTGACACCTTTCCAGCCGCGTGCAGCAGCGTCACGTGGACCTGCGTCGGCGCAGGTGGTGCCAACTGCACGGCCAGCGGATCAGGAAATATTGCCGAGGTTGTTTCGTTACCAAGCGGCGCAAGCGTGGCCTACACAGCCGCATGCGCGATAGACGTCACGGCGTCGGGCGCGCTGATCAACACAGCCAGCGTGGCGGTAGGGGCCAACGTCGATGATCTTGACCTGACCAACAACAGCGCCACCGATACCGACGCACTGACGCCGCAGGCCAACCTGGTTGCTATGTTGACCGCCCCGACGCAAGTGACGCCGGGTTTCGCGCTCAACTACTCGGCCAGCGCGCGCAACGATGGCCTTAGCAACGCCGAAGATGTGCAGCTCGCCGTGTCGTTTGGGAGCGCAGGGCAGTTTGCCAGCGTCACCCCAAGCGCGGGCGGCACCTGCACGACGCCGGCCTTCGGCGCCGCCGGCAATGTTGTCTGTCGATGGATGGGATTGACGACAGTGGGCGAGACTCGCAGTCTCAGCGGTGTCCTCTTTAGTCAAGCAAACGGCACTTTGGAGCTGACCGCAACGGCTAGCTCAACCACGCCTGACCCGGTGATTGGCAACAACGTGGGTAGCGCAAGCGTCACGGTCGGCAACGGCGCTGGTGTTCCGCCGGCAATGCTGATTCCGGTAACGGATCGTCTGACCCTGGCCCTGCTGGCTTTGTTGTTGGGTCTCGCCGGTTGGGTGGGGATGCGCCGCCGCGGCTAGGCCCAACTCCCCGCGGCGGTGCGGTCCGGCGCGGGGCGGATTGAAAGCGACCATCGGGATTGCCGGGCCGCCTTTGGCTGCTCTTAATGAATCTAGAGCGTAACCGTCCGTAAGCGCGCGCTGACGACACCTACTAATTCACCGGCGACCTAACGCAGCCTGCTGCTCTTTTCGAATGGAGTGGCGGTGATGGCGGATAAACAGTCGAGGGCGTTCTGGGGGCAGCATGTCGCGGCGTGCGAGGCGAGT
>JBBSIY010000108.1:0-9581 GCA_038257785.1 Lysobacterales bacterium | reverse complement strand
TGCCGCGCGCGTGCGCTACGCATAGGATGCATCGAGGCCGGCTCCTTTGCTGATGGTGTTGTCTCGCAACTCCACCTTAGCATCGCGGGCCGGCTTCGCTTTCCAGATCAATCAGTTGCGCTTAAGTCAGTGCCATTCGTGTCAGGGACAATTTGGCGTGGCTGACGGGCGGCCAGGACGACGCAGTCCGGCGAAGGTGCCGGTTCGCTTCTCGACCCACTCCCTGAATCGGTCTGAGCCAAACGCCTTCTGCTGTCGCAGGTGCGCGCGGATCTCCCCAGTCTGGGCGTCGCCCAACGCGTCTGCGAACAGTGTTCGATAGCCGGCGGCTCGACTCGAGCGATCAGCACCAAGAGCCAGATATTCAGAGTGCGGAGTCAGCAACGAATCCTCGAGGCTACCGACATTCGCAGCGTGGCTGGACCACGCGTAGTCGCCTGGCTCGGCAGTCATCCACGCCCGTACTGGATTCAGTTCGATGTAGCGGCTACGGCGAGAAAGTACCTGCCAGAATCAACCAAACAGGACTTGAAACGGCCCTCCCACAGCGTGCCGGTGCGCCCGTGTCGTCCGTTAAACAAGCCGACGTAGTTGCGTGAAAAAGTATGCATCAACCTTGAAACAGCGCCCGCGCTGGCGGGCGTCAGCAACAGGTGCACGTGGTTGTCGATCAACACGTAGGCGTGCAGCTGGCAGTCGAACCTCGACAGGCCTTGTCTCAGACATTGCAGGTAGCGCTCGCGATCAGAATCATCCAGAAAGCACGGCAGACGGTTGCTGCCACGCTGGACAACATGCTGAGGAACGCCTGCAAGATCGAATCGAGGAAGTCGGGCCATGCCAAAGCATCGCCGCCCGCACATCACTGCACCATCGGTAAAGCTCGCTAAGCCCTGTCAGACAAATCCGACACGACATCGCGGGAACTGTCCCTGACAACATTTTGTACACCATTTTTGCATGAGGACTTATATATCAATGGTTTACGCGATTAGCTGCGGAACCTGGGTGCGCTGGCTGGTGGTGGTTGACGCCGCAGCCAGCTGCGCGTAGACCGCGGCAAAGATGTTGGCTTGGTACTTGGCGTCGCGCCCTAGGCCGTTCAGGGCGTCGCGCATGTCCAGATTGCGCATCAGGGAGAACTGCCCCGCCGACAGCATTTCATCCATCGTGCAATACGCAAACGTCCTCCAGCTGCCGCTGTAACAGAGTCCGGATTTTTATCTAACGTGTACTCAATTGCTTGCGAAGGGCATCACTCACCATGCTAACGGTGATGTTGTTCATACACTCACATTGGTATGGGCAAGGAGTTTCAACTATATCGTCCAGGCAAGGAGTACACGACAACCTCTTGTCAAAAAGATTAATATTATTCTCGTGCCCCCATATCCAGGGTGGTGAAGGACCCATCATTACTACGCCGGGTATATCGAAGGCATTGGTGGCATGTGAATAAAAGGATGCAACGCCAACAAAGCTTTTTGCATACTTCACCATAGCTAAAGATTCCCGTATTGATTTCCCCCTCAGATCTATGGCACCCTCAATATATTTCTCAGTGGTTACACCCACCTGGATAAAATCCACGGCAGGAAATTTACTGATGAGCTCGGTCCAATAGTGCAAAGGCCAATGCTGGTTCTTTGATGAAATGGAAGTGACATGGATGATGACAGGGGTCCTAAACCGGCTCATCACTTCTTGTCCATAATTTTGTTCCTGCTCCGTTAAAAAGACCTGCATCTTTCTTTCGGATAGGGTTACTCCTGCCAATTCCGCGATTATATCTCTCGCATTGACCGAGTAATATTTTGTGGGCCACAGCTTACCATAATCTAGCGTTAAAAAAGCATGAGGTTTTATTGCGTAGATAAGGTAGTGGTGCAGGTTTGTTACCCATCGTATCGACCTCAACTGATCTATGTGCGGATTATGCTTGTAGATGTCCCTGTATTTTTCATTGGGGCAGAAAATAATTATTTTCCGTTTCGGGTTTTGTTCTTTAAGCGCACGGATTGCAGGTGTTGACAACAACACATCTCCGAGCCCTCCCCAAGCAATTATCCGAATGGTATCTCTCTTTTTTACAGTAGTCATGATCAGTTATTTCCCAACGGCCTCCATGCTCTCCACTATTAACCGAACTTCGCTTGATACATAACGAAATAGAGCGCGCTCTTTTGCTAGAAAATTAAGTAAGTCATAGTTGCGGGCGCGGTGCTCTTTTTGCATCTCCGTATTCATAGCAATTTCTATTATTCCCAGTTTATTCTGATAATATGAGAGGCGTTCGTTGATGATATTCATGGTCTGCAATCCCATTATTTTACTTTCCTCTTTTAAAAACGGGGTCAGGTTCACTTCTGAACGCGCCGCCCTCTCAAGCATCTCCCCTCGCTACGCCCCGGGTGTCACCGCAAAGCGAAAGTTCGCACCTTCCTACCAAACCTTCTTCACACGGCGCAAAAGGTGACGGAGGCAATTAAGCCGGGCACACGAACCTCTCAATTGCCTCGGCCCGCTTTTCCGCGTCCTTTTCCATGCCTCAGGCTACCTCTGCACTGCGCTGCAACAAGCCGGCCTCCTCAAGCTGACTATGCAGCGAGGACGCGCTCAGGTCGAAGCCGTTGGGCCATGCCAGCGTCCCCAACTCGATGTAATAGCTTTTGAAGAACACTGGGTCGGCAAGTGGCGCGGTCATTTCGGTGTTGGCATCTATCAGCGGTTTGAAATCGAACACGCCGAAGGCACCATCGGAGAAGCGGAATGACAGACAGTTGCCAGACACTTTTTCGATAGCGGTGAGCTGAATCATTGTCGGCTCCCGGGATGCGGCTCAAAGGGCGGAGTGCTTGTGCGTTTGTCCAATTCTGCTCCAGCGCTTGCTGATGGTCGAGGCACCACTGCCGCACCAGCGACTGCGCGCGCTCTGGCATCTCGTTGGAAGCGTCTTGCCGCGCCGATAGTGCACCGCTCGAGCAATGCGTGGCTCGTTGATTCGATGATGGTGCGTCAAGACGCACGCTACGAGGCGCGGGGTTTGGGCAGGTGGCGGGCGGCTGATCCCGAGGCAAATTCATGCGGCGAGCACTTCATCCCTGACATAGTGCAAGCGGATCACAGCCGGTCCCTGTCCTGGATCAAAATGACAGCGGACAGAGCGTCGCGGACTTCTTCGCGCGATTCTTCGAACGTGTCGGCCTGGGTAAATATTGATTCGCCCAAGGCGCGTGCGGAAAAGCCGCCCTCAGGCGCTTCTTCGACCAAAAAAACGATCTCGCTCATTCGCATACTCCCGCTTTCTGATGATGTTACGCCCGATGGCTAGCGCTATCCCATCCTGCGCAATCAAATCAGGGGTCAGAGTTGCGTAGGGTGCGTCTTGACGCACCAATCATGCACCGCGGGGGCATTCAGGCGGTGCATGAAACGGTGTTGGTGTGTCGGGCAACCCCTTGGGTAGGCGAGAGATGCGACGGTGGTGCGTCCGAGACGCACCCTACGGAAGTTGCGTAGGGTGCTGGCTGTCACCGCGTCCTGATTTCCCTTCGCTCCGTGCAGCTGCATAACGGGTGTTTTGGCAAAAGCGGACGGAGGAAATTTTGTTTCCGCGCCGTCTCCCGCCTGCTCCAAATCTCAGCCCGCCGCTGCACTGCGCTGCAACAAGCCGGCCTGTTCAAGCTGACTATGCAGCGAGGGCGCGCTCAGGTCGAAGTCGTTGGGCCATGCCAGCGCGCCCAGCTCGATGTAGTGGCTATTGAAGAACGCTGGGTCGGCGAATGGCGCGGTCATTTCGGTGTTGGCGTCTATCAGCGGGTCGAAATCGAACACGTCTCGCTCGCGCAAACTGCGAACCGCGCTTGGGTGGCAAGCTGCGAGGGATTTGCCACGAGACTGCGCGCGCATGTGATGCGCTTGCGGCCCCTCGCAATGACAGTTAGGTGGGTTGTCGGTTCATGGCACCGCCTACTGTGCCGACGGAAACAGCAATCTTGCAATGACGATTCGGGGGTGCGGGTAGGTCCTGCAATGGGAAATGTTGCGAAGAGATCGCGCTACTCGTTGATGGCCGCCACCACATCCCCAGCACAATCGAACACCAGCAAATGCCCGCAGCCGGGCAAACGAACGACTTTCGCTTTCGGTACATTGGAAGCCACAAACTCGACCACTTCCAACACGCCTGAGGCATCCAGCTCGCCGACCACCACGGTCAGCGGCATGGCGAGTTCAGCTAATCGCTCAGCGGCAGGCGGTGATTGCTCGACGCGGCTTGGGTCGGTGCGAAACAGCTGAAGATTGCGGAGGATGCTGGTGGTCACCGCTTCTTGATTTCGTTTCGCTTTGTGCAGCTGCATGACGGGTGTTTTGGCGAGCTCAGCGCCGGCGGCGTCGATGTCGCCTTTACGCATCGCGGCGATGAAGTCGTCTAGACCTTCGGGGCGGGTGGTGGGGGCGAAGCCGGAGACGGTGGGGGCCAGCAGCACCAAAGCGTCGACGCGATCAGGATGGGCGAGGGCGTAGTCGAGCGCGATGCCGGCGCCCATCGAATGGCCGATCAGCATGACGCGTTGTGTCTTGGCGGCGTTTAGCAACTCGGTGACGTCGTTGACGAACGAGACCGTGCCGCCGTCGTCGCGGCTTTGGCCGTGGAAGCGTAGATCAGTGCTGATGACCTGATGATCCGCAGTCAGCGCGGTGGCGATGTCGTCGAACGAATGATGGTCGAGGTTGGAGCCATGCAGCAGCAACACGGCGGGGCCGGTGCCCTGTGTTTCATACCAAAGTCCGGACGCCGTCCATGCGCCTTCAGCGTGTGCCGGGTTGAGGCATTGAATCGCGAAGGCGAGAAGGGCGGCGGCGAAATTTATGCGGTTGTGCATGGCGGACTCCGCTAGGTCTGACGTGTTGCGTAGGGTGCCTCGGACGCACCGCTGGTGAACCGATTGTTCGAGAATTGGACGACGGTGCGTCCGAGACCTGGGGAGACCTCAGGTCGAGACGCACTCTACGTCTGGTTTGCCAAAACTCGCGAGCGAATCACTACCAAACCAAATCATCCGGCACTTTGAACTGGCTGTAGTACTCGTCGTCTGGGTCGTCTGACGGCAGGGTTTTGCCGCGGCCGTGGTCGAGGGCGAGCATCGTCGGATCGCGTGCTTCTACTTTGTCGGCGGCGGCGCGCGGAATTAGTGCGTAGCTCTTGTCGTGGATGGCAATTGCCAACACGCCTTTGGATAGCTGGCGACGCACGGCATCGGTGACCAGCACGCTGCGGATAGCACCGTTGTGGGTGAAGCGATATTCGATGTCGCCTTCGGGCGGCAGCTTGGTGTTTTCGACAATCTGGCGAACCTGCGCGCGATGCTCCTGCGCGCGGGCTTGGGCGTTGCGTTCGGCGGCGATGCTGCGGTCGCGCTCGACTTTTTCTTGGCGGATTTTTTCCAGCTCGACCTTCTCGAGTCGTGCGCGTTCGGCCTCGGCTTGTTCGCTGCCCGGCGCGGCGCTGGCCTGGCGTTCTTTGGCCTGATTTTGTTTGGCTTGGCTTTGCTTGGCCAGATTCTGCTTAGCCTGTTGCTGCTTGGCTTGCTCACGCGCGATTTGGTCGATCTTCGACTTCTTCGCGAGGCCGGCTTTGAGCAGCTGTTCCTGCAGGGGATTGCGCATGGGATAAGGTTTTTCTAAACGAGAGAGGATCTAACCAACTGACGCGCTAGTCGAGCGTCGGACGAAACGCGGGAGTCTGCCGCGCGCGCTGCGCCTGCTCAAAAGAATAGGCGATGCCGATCAGCTCGCTCTCCGACCACGCGGATGCGAAAAAGTTGATGCCGACAGGCAGACCGTTGACGTTGCCAGCGGGCACGCTGATGTTGGGATAGCCGGCAACGGCGGCGGGCTGCGAGCTGCCGCCGCCGTACTTGTCGCCGTTTTCCCAATCTGTTTTCCACGCCGGTCCGTTGCTGGGTGCAATGAGTGCGTCGAGGTTATTGGCCTTCAGCGCGGCGTCGATGCCTTCGGGGCCGGCCATGCGTTTTGCGTCGTCGCGAGCGCTCACATAGTCCGCGTCTGTCAGTGGTCCTTTGGCATTGGCGGCGATCAACGTCTCTTGGCCAAACCACGGCATCACGGCATCGGCTTCGCGCTGGTTGAAGGCGATCAGCTCGTCCAGCGATTTGATCGCTGCACCCGGCCGCTCACTTAGATAGCGGTTGAGGCCGTCTTTGAATTCGTACAGCAGCACGGTGAACTCCTGCGCGCCGTACTGGCGGAAATTGGGCAGGTCGACAGGGTCAACAATCACCGCGCCCTGTGCGCGCATCGTCGCGATGGAGGCTTCCATGATGGCATCGACCTCGGCATCGAATCCAAAAAACTGACGCAGCACGCCGATGCGTTTGCCGTTCAGGGCGTTGACGTTCAGCGCCTGCCTAAAGTCGGTGTCCGCAAACGGCGCAGATGCAACGGTCATTGGGTCGTTCGCATCAACGCCGCTGAGCACGCCGAGCAGCACGGCGGCATCGCTTACGCTGCGCGCCATCGGGCCGGCGGTGTCTTGGCTTTCGGCAATCGGGATGATGCCGCTGCGGCTGACCAAACCCAGCGTCGGCTTGATGCCGACTAAGCCATTCGCCGATGACGGGCAGATGATCGAGCCGTCAGTTTCCGTGCCGACGCCGACCGTGGCGAGGCTTGCGCTGATCGCCGCGCCGGTGCCCGCGCTTGAGCCGCAGGGGTTGCGATCAAGCACGTATGGATTGCGCGTTTGTCCGCCGCGCGAGCTCCAGCCGCTGCTGGATTTGCGCGAGCGAAAGTTGGCCCATTCGCTCAAGTTAGTCTTGCCAAGAATGATCGCACCGGCGCTGCGCAGCTTGGCGACGACGGCGGCATCGGCGCTAGCGAGATGATCAGCCAGCGCCAGCGAACCCGCCGTGGTGTGCATCATGTCGGCGGTGTCGATGTTGTCTTTGATCAGTACGGGTATGCCGTGCAGCGGACCTCGAAGCGTGCCGCTAACGCGCTCGGCGTCGAGCATATCGGCGATGGCCAAGGCGTCGGGATTAAGCTCGATGACGGCGTTCAAACTCGGGCCGGCTTTGTCGATGGCGGCAATCCGATCCAGATACCACTGGGTGATGGCCCGCGCGCTGAGTTCGCCAGTGTCCATGCGCAGGGAGAGGTCGGCGATGGACGTTTCGGTGAGGTCGATGTCGGCTAAGTCCGCCGCCGGCGTGGGTGGCGGCGGCGCGACGACGACCGCTTCGTTGGACGGCTGGCAGGCGTTAAGCAGCAGCCCGAGCAATGAGACGGCGGAGAGTCGAAGTGTGTTCATTCGGCGATGCTATCCCGGAATGCGACCGGCTTGTCTGACGCCGGATGCGTCCCCATCTGCTGTCATTCGCGAGGGCGTGGGATAATCCCGCCTCTTTACGTTGCAAACCCCCTTACTTCAAACGGAGACGCCGAAATGGCCGACGAAACTGCAAACGGCGCCGCCAGCGCACAACAGCCCACTGCCCAGCTGGTCCTGCAAAAGGTCTATCTGAAAGATGCGTCGTTCGAAGCGCCGCACGCGCCGAAGATCTTTCAGGAAGAAGGCCAGCCGAATCTGCAGCTCAACCTGAGCCAGAAAGTCTCGACAATCAGCGAGAACGTATACGAAGTAGTGCTCAGCCTGACGCTGACCTGCTCATTGGCCGAGAAGAACGCGTACTTGGTGGAAGTGCAGCAGGCCGGCATCTTCGGCATTACCGGCTTCGATCCGACCAATCTGGAAGCGGTGCTCGGCACCTACTGCCCGAACACGCTGTTCCCGTATGCGCGTCAGGCGGTTAGCGACATGGTGCAGAACGGCGGCTTCCCGCCGTATCTCCTGCAGCCGATCAACTTCGATCAGCTGTATGCCGAGCAGCTGCGTCGTCGCGCCGAGGCACAAACGGCACCGACCAGCACGCTGGAAGCCGGCAACGCATAAACCTAGAAACCGCAGTTGACCGCTCCTGGGAGTCAGTTAGTGCTTAATGTGAATGAGGTTTTTGAGCTTCGTTCTGCCCACCCATTGGGTGCCGGTCACTACGCAGCCGACTGCACATTTGGGAGGCCATCTGGCTTTGTCTCTTCTCCTTGCAGGTGTTCAACCTGCGCCTCGTCGTTTCGCGCCAGCCGGCCTCCCAAACGCACACTCGGCTGCGTCCAACTACGGTTTCTAGGTTAAGTCATGAGCGCCGACCTGCGGGTAGGCGTTCTTGGCGCCGGCTCTTGGGGCACGGCGCTAGCGTCGCTGTGCGCGCGCAGCGGTCATCAGACAACGCTCTGGGGCCGCTGTGCACGCGACATCGAAGCCATGGCGGCGCAGGGCCGCAATCTGCGCTACTTGCCAGACATCGATCTGCCGCCCTCGCTGAACTACAGCGCCGATTTGGCCAGCACCGTCGCCAGCGCCGATCTGGTGCTGGTAGTGGTGCCGAGTCATGCGTTTCCCGACGTGATCAGCGCGCTTGCCGCACATCTACGGCCTGAGGTTGGCGTGGCGTGGGCGACGAAGGGTTTTGAGCTGGGATCGGGACGCTTTCTGCACGAAGTGGCACAAGCTACGCTGGGTTTCGACGTGCCGCTCGCCGTCGTCACTGGGCCATCGTTTGCGCGCGAAGTGACGCTGGGGCTGCCGACCGCCGTCACCGTGCATTCGGAATCTGCCACCTTCGCCAAACAGGTCGCCGACGTGCTGCACGGGCCGACCTTCCGCGCCTACACGGGCAGCGACTTGCTAGGTGCCGAACTCGGCGGTGCCATGAAAAACGTGCTTGCCGTTGCCACCGGTGTGGCCGATGGCATGAACCTCGGACTCAACGCGCGCGCTGGCCTGATCACGCGCGGCCTGAACGAAATGCTGCGCCTGAATATGGCGCTGGGCGGCAAGGCAGAAACCTTGATGGGCCTCGCCGGATTAGGCGACTTAGTGCTGACCTGCACCGGCGATCTGTCGCGCAATCGACGCTTGGGTTTAGCGCTGGGTCGCGGCCAAACCATTGCGCAAGCCGTGTCTGAGATTGGCCAAGCGGTTGAGTCGATTCAAACCGCCGACGAAGTGATGCGTCTCGCGCATCGTCATGGCATCGAACTGCCGATCAGCGAACTGGTGCAGCGCGTGCTGCACGAAGAAATCACGCCCGCGGCGGGCCTCGCCATGCTGCAAGCGCGCGAGCAGAAGGCCGAGTATCCGGAAGGCTTGTTCGAGCCGCGCGGCTAAGCGGCACTGAGAGCGACTCTTGCTCTCCCCGGGTTGGCTGACCTTATGGGAAGCGCTTCACTTTGCAGACTCTTCATGCCACGGTGGATACCCAAATCCAGCGGAGGTCTTCTGATGATCAAGCCAAGCAATTGCACCTCGACGTGCCTTCGCAAGGTGCTTGTCGGGGTGCTGCTGAGTCTCTGCTCCTTTGCGGCATTAGCGGTTGCCGACCTACAAGTGGAGCTATTGATGACGCCAGACCCAGTGGCTAGCGGCTAGCGGCTAGCGGCTAGCGGCTAGCGGCGCAACGCTAACCCAACGGATCACGGTAACCAACCTCGGCCCTGAC
>JBBSIY010000107.1:0-9587 GCA_038257785.1 Lysobacterales bacterium | reverse complement strand
CCGACATCGCCGTGAAGCAAGGCGACAAAGTCTCTACCGGCGACGTGATTGGCAAGGTGGGTTCGACTGGCCGTTCAACCGGGCCGCACATGCACGTCGGCATTCGCTGGCTCGGCGCTCGCATCGACCCGTATTTGCTGTTTGAACCCACGAGCAAGCTTCCAGCGATCGCCGATACGGCGGCGCGCGCCGATGCAAAGATCGACGCGGCGATCAAATCGGAGCCTGCGGAAACAGGTGCCGAGTAGTTCCCGACATTCCCAACGGTAAGGAGAGTCACTATGAGCAACGAAAACGAGTTCAAGAAGGCGTTTTTCGAAGCGCTGAAGACTGATCGCACCGTCATGCTTGGCATTGACGGCGTAGATTCTGGCCACACGCGTCCGATGACCGCACAGTTTGAGGACGAGTCTGGACCTATCTGGTTTTTCTCAGGCAATGACAACGTTTTGGTACAGCAGCTTCATTCCCACCACACCGCCATATTCGCGTTCTCTGCGAAGGATCATTCGCTGTTTGCCAGCGTCAAAGGATCGCTGCGCATCGACAATGATCGCGCGGTGATTGATCGCCTATGGAACCCATTCGTCGCCGCTTGGTACACGGGCAAGGATGACCCGAACCTTGCCTTGCTGCGTATGGATGCCACGAGCGTCGAAATTTGGCAGAGCGAACACTCGCTGCTGACCGGCATCAAGGCGCTGCTTGGCATGGACGTTAAAGAAGACATGTCCGGCAATGTTGCGCAGGTGAAACTGCCCTAGCAGCTGTTCTGTAAAAGCTGTCTCGCCGGGGCCTAGCGCACACGTTCGCGTGGCCCCGGCGCTAGGATAAATCCGCAATTGGGTGTGCAGAATCTCTGCGGTCGATCGGCGTCTCAGTATCGGAAGGAACGTGTACTATCTGATCTACGTACTTCTTCGTACGACGATTACCTGAGGTCACCAGATGCTGGACGCATTCGACTTGAACCGAGCGACTCAGACGTTGATCGGTGGCGCAGCGCGCGTAAAGTTAACTTGGGTGCTGTGCACCAGCCTGCTGGCTGCGGCAGTGCCCGCCTCCGCGATGACGGTCGCCGAGCGCTTCACGCTGTCGGCGCAGGTGTGGGGCTTGGCGAAGTATCGCCACCCGGCCGTAACGACGTGCCAACGCAGCTGGGATCAGGCGCTCATCGACGTGCTGCCTGCAGTTGAGGCGGCAGACGAAGACGCGCGCCTTGATGCCGCGATCAGCAGTTTGTTGCAGCAGGCCGGCAGCATATCGCCTCGCACACCCGATGCGCAGACGCCGCAGTGGATCGTTGACGCACCTTTGTCCACAGGCACTAAGGCCACGCTCGCAGGGATTGCTGCGGTGCAACCCACTCGCCAGTGCTACATCAACGCCGACGCCGACGCCGACGGCCGTACAAGTTTTAGGGCGGACAATGCCTTTTCGACAGCCTCACCGACGCGCAACGTTCGTCTGCTGGCGGCATTCAGATTTTGGAACGCGGTTGAATATTTTTTCGCCTACCGGTCGCTGATTGGCCGCAATTGGGCGAGCGCACTCACGGAGCATGTGCTTACCATTGCAGATGCGCCAACCGATGTCGCCTATGTTTTAGCGATGCGTCAATTCACCGCCGAAATCAACGACTCCCACGGCTACATGTCTTCAGCGTTAGTGCCGTTTCAGTCGCCACCGTTTCAGTTCACTTATATCGATGGCGATGTCGTAGTCACTGAGACCGCCCAGCCGGCGCGAGGCAACGTCAACATCGGCGACGTAATCAAGTCGATCAATGGCGAACCAATAGCATCAGCTGTCGCTAGGCGCGACGCGTATGGCTTTGGATCAAACCCTTCGTCGCGTCGCAACACGGTGCTACAAATCGCGCTGGGAGGCGAAGCCACGCCCTTCACGTACCAGCTCGAACGGCAGGGCGTTTTAACCGAGGGTCGCCTGACGCCGGGGACGGTTACCAACGCTGACCTTAGAGCAAGCGTACCAGCGTGGCGAACGCTGCCTGTCGGACCGAACCGCAGCTGTACGGCTACCGTGATCACGCTTGACCGCTACACCAACAGCACGTTCAACGCGATATCGCCAACGCTGGCGGCTGCCCAACTGCTGGTCGTCGATGCGCGCTCCTATCCATCGAACGCGTACTTCGAGGATTTGATCAACAATCGACTGCCGATTCTTTCGTCGCATATCGCGTATTCGATCCCCGACTTCAGTGACCCCGGCGCTTACCTACCGATCAGCCTCATTTACAACAGCCCAGCGGTGTTCAACGGGCGAATCGTTATTCTCGTCAACGAAAACACCATCAGCGCAGCTGAGTTTCAGTCCATGCTTTTTCAGGGTCGCAATGACACGCTAATCGTCGGTAGCCAAACCGCTGGCGCCGATGGCGACATCATTGATGGGGTGTTCCTGCCCGGCAACATTCAGGCCGAGTTTTCTGGCAACCGCGTTGCCTATGCCGATGGTCGGCACTCGCAACGTTTTGGCATCGTGCCCGATATCCACGTAAGGCCAACCCTTGCCGGCATTCGTGCCGGTCGCGACGAAGTGATGGAGGCCGCGCTGGATTGCCAATGGGCAGACAGGTCAGTTTCTCCGTCCAAGCGTAAACCGCGCGGCGGCTTGTATTTCGATGCAGCGCGCGATGGCGAAGGCGTTGAGGTGCATCGCTTAGGCAATACGTTCGCCTTTGCTTCCTATAGCTACGATCAAGACGGCTTTCCGCAATGGGCATATGGCGTCAGCGATATACAAGACGGAACGGCGCGCGGCCCTCTGTTGCGCGGCACGAGTGCGCTGCCGGTCGGCAATCTGGAGATCGACTACCAACGTGGTCCGTACTCGCCGACCTGCGCCGTGGCGGATCAGTCGCGTACCGTCAATCTGGGCACGATGGCGTGGCCTATCGACGCGCCGACCCGCGAGCTTTGCATGCGCCCGCTGCTGCTCAGCGACAGCTCGCCCTATTCAGGGCTGTGGTCGGGCGACCATAACGATCTTGGCTGGGGCCTAAGTCTGCACCATGCAGATGGCATCTTGGTGCTGTCGCTGTATGCCTATGACGCAGCGGGCAAGGCACGCTGGGCAGTCGGGACGGCGCAGTGGTCAGGCCAAGGTCCAGTCACGGTGCCGATGCTGCGCTCCCGCGGTTTCTGCAACACCTGTGCCCCGACGCCGCCACAGTTTGAGGCGGCAGGGACGATCACGCTCGACCTCACCAATCCAAGTTCAGGGATCTTGATCGGAAACACTGCCTCCATCGATGTGCGCTTCCATGATCAGGGTCATTGGTTACGTCAGCAAATGCCGCTGCGCAAACTGTAATCCTAAGTCGAAGGCGGCCAGACGCCGTCCCATTCGGTCGGTGGCGCTTCGCGCTCGAAGCGCCGGCAGCGTTCAATAAAGGCCACGCTTGGGCCGTCGGCCGGGAAGCGAGCGAGCACCTGCCCCAGCGCTGAAAGCGCCGCGCTCCAGTTGCGTGAGGTGTAATACGAACGACCGCTGGCGAACTGCTCAAGCGCGTCGGCATCCAGTATTTCTGAGCCCACCATCAACTGATAGATCGTCGCCGCCTGATGCTTGCCTTTCACCCTTACGCAATCCAGCTCGCGCAGCGGATAGCTGCCCTGCAGCGCAGCTTTTGTACCTTCGCTGATGATGATTGAAACGCCGTAGTTCTTGGTCGCTGATTCAAGCCGTGCTGAGAGATTCACCGTGTCGCCAATCACCGTGTAGTCCATCCGCCGCGGCGAGCCGACGTTGCCAGCCACCAATTCGCCGGTGCTGATACCAACACCAATCGCTAGCGCCTCCTCGGAGCGCTGCTGGCGAATCAAATTCAGCGCCTGCAAGCGCTCGATCATCCCAACCGCAGCTTTGACGGCGGAGTCGGCATCACTAGCGCCTGCGAACGGAACGCCAAACAGGGCCATCACGGCGTCGCCGATGAACTTGTCGAGAATGCCGTCGTGCGCCGAGATTGCCTCCACCATCGCCGAGAAATACTCGTTGAGCATCGCCACAGTCGCGCGCGCGCCGAGGCGTTCGGAGATCGTGGTGAAATCGCGAATGTCGGAGAACAACACGCTGGCTGTTTGCGACACGCCGCCGAGATTGATATCAGGGTCGGCGAGCATTTGTTCGGCGATCTGTGACGGCAGGTAGCGCGACAGCGTGTTGCGCACGCGCTTCTCTTCGGTGACATCTTCGAACACCAGCATTGAGCCAATCTGCTGGTCCTCAAGATCGGCGAGCGGTACACGGGTAACGTTTGCGAGCCGCTGGCTGCCGTCAATCAAGCGCAGTTCGGCTTCCGCCAAATAAGCGTGCTCGCTGCCCGCACAGAGGCTGCGCCACCAGGCGTTGTCGTCCGCAAGCGCCCGCGCCAGCGGTTGGCCATGACACGACTCGTCAACAGCTAGCAGCGCCAGCGCGGCGGCGTTGGCCTTGACCACGACACCCTCAGAATCCAGCGTCACCACGCCATTGCTCAGGCTTTTTAGAATGCTTTCGCTGTAGCGACGCGCGCGGTCGAGGTCGGCAAACAGTTGCGCATTAACCAGTGCGATGGCGGACTGCGCGGCAAACGCGCGCAGGCGGCGCGCATCGTCTTCGGTGAACTCGCCGTCGCGCTTATTGATCGCTTGAATCACGCCAATGCAGCGACCGTTGCGATCCACCACTGGCACGCACAGCAGGCTGCGCGTGCGATAGCCGGTACGCAGATCGAAGGCTTGATTGAAGCGCGCGTCTTCATACGCATCGGCTACGCGCACTACCGCCACGCGGCGAAATGCATCGCCGACGATGCCGCTATCGGCGGGAAAGCGCATCACCTCATCGACGCCCTCAGCCACCCTGCCCCACAGCTCATCGCGCTGCGGATCGTGCAAAAACAGGCTGACACGCTCAGCACCGGCAAAGCTGCGCGTGGTCGCGATAATGCGCGTGAGTAGCGGATCAAGCCGCAGTTCGGTAGCGAGCGCGAGGCTCACCTCAAACAGCTCGTTCTGCTCGCGATGAGCATCACGCAGCGCCGCAATCATGCGATTGGTTTTCGCCGCAATTAGGCTGAACTCGTCGCGCGTGATGATGGGAACAAAGGTGTTGAGTTTGCCGGCCGAGACATCGACGAGGCCCGCAATTTGTAATCGCAAAATGTAGCCAAGGTTATTGCCGTATGACCAAAGCAGACGCAGCGCCAGCAGCAGCACTACGCCAATCACGAAGCCAATGTCGATGAATACCGCGCGCCGCAGCACGGCCGGTGACTCATCGTTGATGTGGGCGATTAGATAGTCGACGTCTTTGATGATGATTAGGCCGGCAACGATGCCGGTGAATATCGCCACGCTGATAAAGATCACCACCAGTCGGTCGGTGATCGGAAAGATCCGCTTAGGTGACTCGGTCAGCGACGACAGGGGTGCAGGCGTGCGGCGCTCGCGACGCAGGCCATTGTCGAGGCCAGCAAAGATGCCGAACATCGCGCACCCGACCAACACCTTGCCGCCAGACTCTAGGGGGAAACCCAGCGCATAGTGGTTATAGAGCGCGATGCCGATACCGACGGCGATAAACAGTGCGAAGTCGATAAAAAATTGAAAAATCGAGAGCGTGAATGGCTCGCCGGGCGGCATGAGGCGAGCCTCAAACGCGAGCTTTAAGGCGAATGCCGTCGCAAACCCAACCGTAAACGTCAGCCCCACGCTCAGCGATTCCAGCCCCGCAATAAACGGGCAAACCCGAATGCCGTAGATGCTCAGCACCACGGTCGCGAGCACGTAGTAGATCGCGATCAGACGGTGGTTGTGCTGCCCGTCACCGGCAAAGTGCGCGACGCTGGCACCGACGGCTGGTAGCTCGAGCGTCGGTTGGGCAACCGATTTCGAATCACGCATCGTCACATTCACCCATGCCGCGACAGTGTCTGCTGCGCATCATCAGCGGTGATTGGCTTCTGCCAATCCTCCATCAGCACGATGTAGAGAAGCTTCTCAAACTCAGGCCGAAAGCGGGCGATGACGGCGTCAGGATCCGGCAGTCGTTTGCGATCGGCCATCAGGCCAAAGTGAACGCCACCGTCATAGCTGAGGATGCTGACGCCAAGCCCTATGCTGCCACTTTGCGGCACCCAGAACATCGTCTGCTTGAGGCGCGCGCCGGCCAGATAGAGCGGCATTGGCGGACCGGGTACGTTGGTCGCCACCGCCGTCGCTTTGCGACTCAGGTAGTCGAGCGCGAGCCCCTGAACTTTGTTCGGCGCCATGCCCAACGCAGCAAGTGCGCCATAGGTGACGAGGGCCTGCTTCGACTTCTTGATCTCAGCCATATTGGCGACCACGCGCTGTAATCGCGCCAGCGGGTTCGCTTCACCTATCGGCAGATCGAGAAACACAAGTCCGAAATGATTGCCCAGCTTTTTTGCGTGCTCCAAGGGCCGCAAATTAACCGGCACCGTGGCGCGAATGCTCAAGCCATCGACGTTCTCACCCTGCTCAATCAAATAGGCGCGAAGAGCGCCGGCAACAGAAGCCATCAGCGCGTCGTTGACCGTGCAGCCGAGTGCGGAGCAAACCGCCTTCACCTCGGAGAGCGGCAAAGGCTCAGCCCAGGCGCAGCGTTTGACCACGCCGAGCGGCCCCTTGAACGACGTGATTGGATCGTCGGCCAGCGCTAGCGCATGTGCCAACTCAGTGAGAATGCTTGAGCCTTCCAGCATCATCACGCCGGCAAGTGATGGCCGCAGGTACATATCCACGCTCTTCTGCAGCAGCTTGCCGCCGAATTTCATCGCCTTATCCAGACGGTCTTTTGCTGGATCAAAGAACTGCTGCGTCACCCGTTCGCCATCATCCTTAAGCCATGCAGCCGGCAGCGAAGCATCCGGCGATGGCACCGGCGACACATCGGTCAGCGACAGCAGCACCTGCACGAGCGCGATGCCATCGGCATAGCAATGATGGATGCGCGTAATCAGGGCGCTGCCGCCGTCAAAACGTTCGACTAAATGAAACTGCCAGAGGGGCTTAGACTGATCGAGCGGCGTTGACGCCAGTTGACTAACGAAATCTTGCAGTTCGGATTTGCCTGCGGCACCCGGCAGCGCCGCGCGGCGAACGTGCCAATCGATGTCAAAGTCTTCGTCGATCTCCCAACAGCTCGTGCCGTCCACGGTCACGGCCTTCTGGCGGAACCGCTCGAATGCGAGAAAGCGGTTGTATAGAAGGCTTTTAAGCGCCGCCAGATCTAGCGGCGTGTCGAGCATCATCACGCCGCTGATCATCATCAGATTGGTCGACTTCTCCATGCGCAGCCATGCGGTGTCGACCTTTGACATCGGCTCGCGCCGCGCTTGCCCCTTCCGCTTTGCCATAACTCTGCCTGTGTGATCCGCGCCCCACGATGGTGCGCCGCTCAGTCCGGAGCGTCAACGCGGCGTGAGGTCGACCTGGAGCGACCCTTTGTCAAGAGAGCGCAATGTCTCTGCGAGACGTGTAGCCTGCGCGGAACAGCCAGACGTGGCGCTGTTTTCGAGACCCCCAACCCTTTGCCGGAACGCTCTTTGTGACCCTCAACACTATTGCCCCACGCTCGCCGCGCGAGCGTCTCAAGGCGTTTCTTTCTCACCGGGTAGTCAGCAACACTGTGCTGGCGCTGATCATCGTCAACGCTGTCATCCTCGGGCTGGAAACCTCGGCCGCCGTTATGCGGGAATGGGGGCCGCAATTGCTGGCTTTAGACAAGTTCATCCTCGCCGTTTTTGTTGTTGAGATCGTCCTGCGAATCGCGGCTTACCGTGGCGCATTCTTTCGTGACCCTTGGAGCATCTTCGACTTCAGCGTAGTCGCGATTGCGCTTGTGCCAGCTAGCGGGCCATTTGCGGTGCTGCGTGCCCTGCGCGTGCTGCGCGTGCTGCGCATGCTGACCATCGTACCCTCGATGCGGCGCGTGGTCGGCGGTCTGCTCTCGGCGCTGCCAGGGCTAAGCTCAATCGCCGCCGTGCTGGGCCTCATCTTCTACGTGTTCGCGGTAATCGCAACCAAGCTTTTCGGGGCCGAATTTCCCGTCTGGTTTGGAACGCTCGGCGAATCGCTATACACCTTGTTTCAAGTGATGACGCTTGAGAGCTGGTCGATGGGTATCGTGCGTCCAGTGATGGAGGTATTTCCGCACGCTTGGGTCTTTTTTGTTCCCTTCATCCTGGTCGCCACCTTCACCATGTTGAATCTGTTCATCGGCGTTATCGTAAGCGCGATGCAAAGCTTCACCGAGTCGGACAAGGCGGAGACCATCGCTGCCGTGGACGATGCGCGCGAGCACATTGAGGCGGACCTGCATGCGGAAGTCCGCGCATTGCGCAACGATATCGCCGGACTTCGCGGACTATTGGAATCCCATCGCAAATGACGCGTTGACACGGCGCGAGACCAGACCGCCGGGCTACGCGTGGCGCCGCTTATAGCGCTAGCGCGTTGCTGCGCGAACGCTAATGGCTAACGTTTAACCGTACCTTCGCCCAGCATTTCTTGCTCGACGAGCGATACTGGAATCGCGCCAATCTCGTTCACCTGCTGAAAGAACTCATGCAGCACGAACGGCTGATCGGCGGCCTCTTTTTGCTCAGTCGTTCGCGCCATCAGGCGCTCAATTAAATATTTGCCCACGACATAGCTAGTGCCGTATCCCGGCTGGCGTAGATACAGGTGCTGCTCGAACTTGAGCAACTCCGGCTCCCGCTGCATCCACTGACGCGGCGTCCAGCGGACGTGCACCTGACTGGCCTGCTCCATCGTCATCTCGTTAGCGTGGGCATACAGCGAGCCCAGTCCGCGTGCGGCGCGCTGCGCCAGCATGATCCAGACAATCTCGCGCGAGCGCGGGCTGTCGGCATACAGTCCGGCGTGCATAAACATTTCTTCTACACCCGTCGCCATGCCCTCCATCCGGCTGTCCCAGATGTTGTAAAGCAGCGGCCCGCGACGTATGGGACTGGTGTGCGGCTCGTCGCGTATCTGCGCCAGCTCAAACCAGTGATAGAAATGGCTGTACAGCGGTAGCGGGTCGTAGTGCAGACCGATAGCGAAGAAATTGCGCTGATCCTCGGCCACGAACGCGCCCATCTGCGCGCGCAGTGCGGGCTCCATATTCGGCTTGATCGGCATGATCGATTTGGCGGCAAGAAACGCCATCATTCGGCGCACTGCTTGATCAGTCAGCGCGGCGAAGTCCTCGGGCGTGTTCGCTGCGATGAGCGGCGGCAGCTCGCGGTTGGCTTGCTCTTCGAGCTTTAAGCTTGCCCAAGCCCGGTCCAGCTCGCGTTGCAGGAGGTCAACTTCTTGCTGCCACGTCAGCGGCACTAGATGCACATGCTGTTGGTACCACGTGTAGTTATCTTTTCCAATGCCCGACGGCCCGGTCTTGCTTGCAGATTGATTGTGCAGCCACTCGACCATCGAAACCGTTGCAGCACGCGCGGCCGAGAGATTGTTTTCGATATCGGGCGTGCTTGATTTGCCGATCAGCGTCTTCAGCGCATCGAGATCAGCCACCTGCTGTTCAATATTGCGAAT
>JBBSIY010000106.1:0-9738 GCA_038257785.1 Lysobacterales bacterium | reverse complement strand
CGCGCTCGGTATGTTGGCCCAAACTGACCGGCGACGGCACAACGAGGTGCTGACGCTGCGCCCACTGCCGCTGTGGCGGCAGCATCACTAGGCTCGGGTCGCCGGGGCAGCCTGGGGCATCGTCGTTCTTACAGCCGATGCCGATGCTCGCCGCTGCAGCGGGCTTGCTGGTGGTAATGACGGTCGGTGTGGTCCGGATGGCGGCGAACGTGGCACCAGCATTCAGCACCGCCTGCGATACCCCGTTGAACCACACGCGGGTGTCGCTCTCGTGCGCCAATACGCGCAGCAGTTCACCGCCCGAAACGCTGGGATCAGGCACGGCGACGAACTGGGTTCCCCACAGGTTTAGCGGCAGCTGGGTGTCGGTCATCTGATCACAGAATTCGATCCCCCCGGGGACCTGGCCGCAGGTGTGGCCGGAGACCACTTGGATCGGACGACTGCTGCTAATGCGCGTTCCCGTGAGATCCGCCTGTGATGCACCGGCGAGGTGATAGCTCTGCCCTTGCTGCAGCGTGACCGTGTAAGGAACGCCGGCAGGGCGCACACCCACCGTGATGGCCGGCGTGATCCACAGCTGCGTATTGTTGAAAGCTCCAGCGATGGCGATCTGCGACCCTTGACCGAGACCGGGGCCCCAGGCCATCACGCGAAACTCGCGGCCGAGCTCAGGGGTGGGGGTGACCAAGTAGCTGTCGGCACTTTGGCTACGGCCCACCACCGCGACCACGCTGACGGCATTCAATGCGGTGACGTGGATAGGAAGCGTCAGCACCGAATCAGATGTCGGCGCATCGAGAAGGACTTTCGGCAATTCAATTTCGGTCGAGCCGTTCGCCGCGACAGTGAAGGGAATGGAGATGCCCTCCGAAGTGTTGCTCACCAAACCACTGGTTGCCGAATCTGCAGTGATGATCAGGCGAAAAAAACCTGCCGGCGGAATCGTGCGAATAAATCCGACCCAAAAATCCCGTCCGGTATGAATCACCGCATCGGGGTTGCCTTCAATCTGGCGCGCGGCGATGACGGCGCGGCCTTGGTCGTCGAGCTCAAGTGACGCCAGTCTTGAGTCCAGCCCGAGGCTGTCGTCGAAGTCTTCGACGCGCATGCCGACCGGCCCCACCGTCGGATCGATGGCACCATTCGCCAGCATCCCAACCAGCAAGGCGTACGTCGTCGCAGGCTGGCCAAAGGTGGCGTCGCCCAGCGCCAGCAGGCGTCCATCGGGACGCAGCGCGATGTCGCGCGCGTGGTCGGCATTGTCGCCGCCGCGATCAAAGGCGAATTCGTTGAAGCCACCAAAGGCGAAACTGGTGTCGACCGAACCGCCGCCATCGAACTGACGGATGCCCAGTTCAAGATCGACGAAGCCATCGCTGAATTTCATGTAGTCGCCAAGCACCACGATGTGCCCGCTGGGACGCACAGCCACTGCTTCATAGTGCTGCGCGGTAATGCTGCCCAGCGGTGCGGCGGGCGTGATCACACCGGCGCCTGCGCCAAATTCCGTATCAACATTTCCATCCACCGTGAGTCGGGTGATGAAAGGCTGCTCTGTCTTGTCGTGTGCGATGCAATTGCCAATGACCACCAGGGAATTGTCCGCCGCCGTAGCGGCATCGGTGGCGCGGCAGGTTTCGTCGTCGGCGATGAAGCTGCGAATGGTGCGGCAGCCACCGATGCCATAGCTAAGGTCGAGAAAACCCGCGGCGTTGAGGCGGCAGACGAACGCAGGAAATACGCCGGTGTTGGCACCGATAGCGCGCAGACCGCCAAACACGATCGGCTTGCCATCGAACTGCAGAATCGCGCCGTCGAGGTCGATTGCTTCGGCTTGAGGGATAAGCGCGGCTGGCAGCGCCGTGAGCCGCCGCCCGTCGCTGTTTGTCCCAAACATCGGATCGGGCGCGCCACCGTTCAGCAATCTCGCCATGTAGATCAAAGCAGGGTTATCGCGGTCTTCGCCAAACATCCAGATGCGGTTGCCCTGTGTCGGCGTGCCTTTCACAATGGCGCGCAAGCGGGTCTGATCCGACTCCAAGAAACCAATGGCAGTGCGACCTGCGGCGCCGAATGAAGGGTCGATAACGCCATCGATGGTGGCCGCCGAAACGGGGCTGATACAGGTGGCGAGCAGCAAAAGAGGCCAGCGCATGGATGATTCCAGAATGGGGGTTCATCTAGACATACGCAGTTCCGGGTGCTGAGGGATCATGGCGAAGCAAACTGCTATAGCTCCATCCTCCAATTCGATACATGCCAAGGCGCATAGGTCGGCAATTACCGGATTCGGTGTAGTCTGCCGCCGGCGTCGCTGCGGTCGTGGCACGCCGCAATGCTGGCGATGTTCGCCGTTGACCTGACTGGAAGCGCTGCATGAATCCGCAACAGTGGCAGGTGGCGCGCGCCTTGTTTGAAGCGGCGGTCGATATGCCGCGCGAGACGTGGATCGGTTGGCTGCAGAGCCAAGGTGTTGACGAATCTGTGCGTGCTGAAGTTCTCGGCATGCTTGAAGCGGACGCATTGTCTGGCGAGTCAATCGGCTTGCTCAGTCTGGTGCCGGACGTGGTGAGCGACTACACCCGAACTGCCGCCGAGGCGCGCGTCGGTGAGCGAATTGGCGTCTGGGAGACCGAGCGCGTTCTCGGCGAGGGCGGAATGGGCACGGTGTACCTCGCTTCGCGCGTCGAGGGCGGTTTTACACAGCACGCCGCCTTGAAGCTGGTGCGCGATGGCTTTGCGCAGACAGAAATTTTGGCGCGGCTTAGCGGCGAGCGACAGATTCTCGCTAGCCTCAATCATCCGCATATTGCGCAACTGCTGGATGGCGGCGCGGCGGCGAGCGGTGAACCTTTTCTGGCGATGGAATACGTCGACGGCCTGAACCTCCGCGAGCACTGTGATGCGGGCAAGCTCGGTCTGCATGCGCGCCTGCGATTATTCCTAACCGTGTGTGCTGCGGTGAGTTACGCCCATGCGCGCCTCGTCGTGCACCGCGATCTCAAGCCTGCAAACGTGCTGGTCTCGGCATCGGGTCAGGTCAAGCTGCTTGATTTTGGGATCGCCAAGCTGATTGAACAGGGGCCAAGCGGCGCAACGACGGTCGCTCAGCAGCGGATGTACACACCTCAATATGCGGCGCCGGAGCAAATTCTCGGGGAGGTCACCACCACCGCCGTCGATGTGCACGCGCTTGGCGTCGTTCTTTTCGAACTGCTGACCGGCCAGCATCCCTTTCAGTCGCCAGGACTAACCGCCGCAGGTATCGAACAGCGCGTGTTGGACAGCGCACCGGGGCGTCCGAGCAAAGTGGTTTGCGAGCGCGACCAAGCAAGCGATCTTGGCGTCACCCGTCGCGATGCACAGGCCAAACTGCGAGGCAGTACGCCGCCGCAGCTGCAGCGCCTGCTGCGTGGCGATCTGGATGCCATCGTAATGAAGGCAATTCGTCGTTTACCGGCCGATCGCTACGCCTCAGTGCAGCTGCTGAGCGATGACATTGAAGCCTATCTGCAGCGCCGCCCGGTCAGCGCTCGGCGCGGTAATTTGCGCTACACGCTAATGCGATTCAGCCAGCGAAACGCGTGGGCGATGGGCTTTGCAGGATTGGCAATGGTTGCGCTTCTGGTGGGGCTAGGATCAGCGCTGTGGCAGGCGCACGAAGCGCGGCGTGAGGCGGCCACCTCTGCCGCCGCGCTCGGCTTTATGCAAGAGCTTTTCGCCAGCGCCAATCCTGAGGCCACGCTGGGCAAGGAGCCTAGCGCGCGACAAATGTTGGAAGTGGGCAGCAAACGCATCCGCACTGCGCTCGTAGCGCAGCCAGAAGCGCGCGCCGTGCTGCTGGGGGCCATGGGTGAAGCTCATCTTGGACTTGGCCTATACGCAGAGGCCCTGCCGCTGCTCGACGAAGCGCTGCAGCTGTCGTCCTCGACAGCGTCGGATGCGACGACCGAGCGCCTGCTGCTGGCGCGAGCGGCGACCCTGTTTAGATTGAGTCGCTTTCAACAAATGCTCGACGAGCTCGGTCCGCAGCGTGTCGCTACCGACGCAGGGCGGGAACCGCTGCGCGCCGCAGGGCTCGACTATCACATCGGTCGCGCAGCGCAGGCGCTGGGCCAAAAAGCGCTTTCCGAGAGCCATTTGCTGGCCGCAATGACAACGTACGAAGCACGCCTTGGCATGGCCGATCGGCGCAGCCAAGACGCCGCAATCGCACTGGTTTCCCAGTACGAACTGGATCGCCGCCACGAGGAGGCGCGACAGGTCGCGCAGCGCGCGGTCGATGCGCTGGGCGCGGATGCTGACGGTCTGCTGCGCGCCAACGCGCTGTCGGCGTTGGCGATGGTCGAAACTAACGTCGGCGACCTAAAGAAAGCCGAAGCGCTGCGTATCGACGTGCTGGCCATTTTTCGCGAAATCTATGGCGATGAGCATCCGGTGACGGTGGGAGCCATCAACAATCTGGCCAGCGTGGTGTTCGCCCAGCGCCGCTATCACGACGCTCTGCCCATGTACGATCAGGTCCTCAGCGCTTATCGTCAGCTGTATGCCGCCAACCACACAAAGGTTGCGTTGGCGGCCACCAATGCGTCCTACGCGCACCTCTTGACCGGCGATGCGCAGGGAGCGCTGGCGATGGCGGAGGAGGCGCTGGCGATCCGTCGGACTGAATTCGGAAACACCCACGCGGCGACGATCGTGTCGATCCAAGCGACCGCAACCGCCCTGCTGATGCTAGATCGTTTTGACGAAGCGGCTGCGTTATATAACGAAGCGCTTGCTACGAAGACGGCCTCGTCGGGCACAGGCAACGCGCCGCCGATATCTATTTACAACAACCTGACGCGGATCGCCCTTGCTAAAGGCCGTGTCCCAGCAGACTGCGGCTATAGCGAGCAAGCGGTCACCGCGCTCGCATCGAGCAGAGCGGAAGACTCGCTGCCGAATCTATACGCGAATGCGCTGCATCAGGCCTGTCAGTTGCGAAGAGGCGAGCACGATGATCTACGTCCACTGCGTCTGAATGTGGAGGCCTATCACGCAGGGGCAACGGTTGATGATCCGTATCTGCCGATTTTGGATGAGCTTCTGCTTGTCGCCAACGCTAAGGCCAAGCGGGCTGACTGAACCCTCACGGCGATTACCAGCGCTGCTCAGTTCGCCGCCATTTCCTTTTCTAGAAAAGCTTTCGCAACGCGGGTGCCGCGCTTGATCGTCGGCTCCGAAACGCCGAGCATTTCCGCCACCTCGGTGACATCCAGTCCAGTAAAAAAGCGTAGCTCGATAATCTGCACAAGGCGCGGATCTGCCTCGGCCAGCTTTTCCAGCGCCAAATCCATTTGCACGAGACGCTCGATCTGGGCGTCGAGCGCAATCGGCTGCTCGATCATTAGATCGAGCGGAATGGCCTCACCGCCCGAATTGCGGCGCTGCGCCTGACGCTTGCGTGCGTAGTCGATCACCACGTGGCGCATCGCCTTGGCTGCGCTGGCGTAGAAATGCCGCCGATTGGCGAAAGCCGCTGCATCGGTGCCCTGCAATCGCAGCCAAGCCTCGTGCACAAGCACGCGCGTATCGATGGTGCCGCGGCGCTGGTGGCGAGCCAGTTCAGCCCGTGCGATACGCACCAGTTCCGCGTAGTGCGCCTCGTAGCCGACAGCAGCGGCTACGTAGGGCTCTTGCTCAGGATCGCTAGCGGGCGGCTCGTGGCTCATAAGGTGCGAGCATAGCCCAGCCACTCATTTCATAGCGGACATCGCAGCCTTCGGCGAGCACCAGGCGCTTTTCATCGATGTTTTGTATGGGCTTGGCGGCAGCATCACCAATACGAAAGGTGTTTCGCACTAGGCGGCGCGCCCTTTCGAAGGCTGATGGCCGCAAACCGCCGGGCGCCCGGCAAGGACAGCAAGCTTGCCAAGATCGATGCGCCGAACTCGGCCGCCCAGTCGCTGCATCGCGAATGGCCGACCCTGCAACTACGCGAACCGCTGTCGCTGGACCTTGCGCACGGGCGCGGCTGAGTGGCGTGTATGCCCCAGCTCCTCAGCCGCGATCTCTAATTTCAGCCGGCGAAAACAAACAGACCCAATCCATCGCTCTTGGCACGATACATGGCAGCGTCTGCGGCGCGCAGGTAGTCATCGGTTGTGGCGAAGGCTGCCTGGCTGCAGACAACGCCGATGCTCGCACCGCTGATCACGCTGTTCGCGCCGAGCTGATATGGCACCGCGAGAGAGGCGACAATCTGCTCGGCTCTGACAGTTGCACCGGCGAGGTCAACGGATTCAAGCAGCACGTTGAATTCATCGCCGCTCATGCGCGCGACAAAATCGGAAGCGCGCACGTTAGCCTCAAGTCGACGAGCAACCTGCTGCAATAGTTGGTCACCAGCGTGGTGTCCGAGTGTGTCGTTCACTGCTTTGAATTGATTGAGGTCAAGCAGCAGCACAGCAAACATCGTTGAGTCCGCTTGCGCCCGCGCAGGGTCGTCATCCGATGTGGCAGCTTTATCTTTATGCAGGGCGATGGCGTGCTCTAGGCGATCACGAAACAGCGGTCGGCCAGGCAGGTTCGTCAAAGAATCGTACGAGCTGCCGCGCTCTGCCAAGTCGCTTAGTGATCCGGCGATTCGCAGCGCAACGCCATCTTCGAAATGGGCGACTCCGCGCCAGTTGACCCACGCCAATCGCCCCGATGCGTGACGGGCGCGAAAGTCCACTGAGAAGTTTGGACTGTTGCCCGCCAAGTGTCTGAGATAAGCGTTCTGCACGCGCTCACGATCGTCTGGATCAATCAGCTGCTCAAGAAAGCGCCAGCCGTCGTCATGCAGGTTCGCGGTATCGCTCAATCCGATGATTTCGTGGAAGCGATGCGACACATGCAAAACATCTGATTGCAGGTTCCAATCCCAGATGCCGTCGTTGGATCCGCGGGTGGCTAGCGCATATCGATTGTCGGATTGAACCAACTCTAGTTCGGTTTGTTTCTGTTGGCTGACGTCGATCATCAGGCCGATCATGCGATTGGGTCGCTGCTGCTCGACGATGACGCGGCAAAGATCTCGTACCCAAATGACCTTGCCGGATTTGGCGATCAGCCGATAGCTCATCTCGTACGCGTAACTGTGCGTTGCGTTGTAGGCAGCTTCGTCAATGGCTAGGGCCGAAGGCAGGTCATCCAGATGCACCTGCGCCCGCCAGAAATTCGGATCAGACCGCCATTCTTCCACCGTGTAGCCAAAAAGCCGCTCTACTTGCGGGCTTAAGAAGGTATTTCCCACGCCTTGCTCGGCTTCCCATACGACGCCGTCAATGGTTTCAAGCAAGCGCAAGAAGCGCTGGCGGACTTCGATCAATACCTGTTCGGTGATCTCGGTGATTTCAATCAGCACGCCCTGACGACTACGCACGCGATCCGCTGAATCAGATTCCGCCTGCAGCTGAAGACGCACCCAGCGATAGTCCGAATTGGCGAACCGCAAACGAAATACCGGCATACCGGATCTCAGCGTGCCCGTGTCATCTGGATGCACGAAGTCGATCAAAGACCGGCCGAGTGACCCATCCAGCGGGTGGCCCGTGAGCGTCTGCCAAGCGGGGTTCAAGTAGGTGATCACCCACAGTGCATTCGTCTGCACGACGACGTCGGGCAGCAGCTGCAGCAGCTGCTCGTGTGCTGTGAAATTAGCAGACATAGAGAAACAGCGGTGATTGGAGCGCAATCATCCAGTTTGATCCGGGGGGCGTGAGACCAAGGCCGTCATGCTCGCGGCGATGGAGGGGGGTGGGGAGTGCCGATATCGGCAACGAAAGCATAAACCACGAGACCCGCAGCTACCGGGCGGCGGCAATGGCTGACATCAAGCGCCAGCGGACTGTATTCATCAAGCAATAGGGGCGAGGCTCCGGCGACCGGGATTAGGCTACCGCTCATACCCATCGGTTCGCATGGGGTTCGCGGTTGAGGCGCTCGGCGTGCTCGTCCTTTGCGATGCGGAAGATAAATTGATTTCGAATGTTCGGTCTTGCCTTGCATCGCCTTGCGACTAACGTCCGAAAGGGGTCCACCTACGCTCTCCAACGTCATGGAGTTTGGCCACGGCGCAACGTTCAGAATGTAGCGCGAACGTGCAAAAGCGGGAAATTGCAATTGGCGACGCCTGTTCGGCGAGGCGGCTCTTACTCAATTCAAATAGGATCATCCCTGAGTTTGCGTCCGCTCCTGTGCCATGCTCGCTCGCAACGCGCTAACTCACGCTGCCGAGGCGGATCTGCAGCGCGGCACAGCTTCCAATTAGTCCACTGTTTTCTGGAGTCGTCCGATGCATAAGCATGCTTGGTGGGCGCTGATCGTTCTTCTATTGACGTGTCCGGCCTGCGTCGCGTCTGATGTCGAAGACAGCCTGCTGGGTGCTTGGCGGTTTGACGACGGCTCTATCGTGACCATTGCGCCCAGCGCCGATGGCACCTGGCGCTACCGCCAACTCGGAGATGGCCGCAGCGGGCGTCTGCATCCCGTCGCAGGCGGCTGGCAGGCGGGCCCTGGCTTCTCTGATCGTGACCCCGCCGCACTCGTCGTGCGCATGAATGGCTCCCGCCTTGAGTGGATCCCCACCGCGGGCCCAGCCCAACAGGCCAAACGGGTAGCAGCGCAGGAGCGTGACATCGAATGGGACGTAGCGGGTGCCACATTGCGTGGCCGGCTGGTGCTGCCGGCGACCCCCGGACCACACCCGGTCGTGGTCCTGATACATGGCTCCGAACGCCTTCCTGCAGTCGGTCAGTGGCACGACCCCTATATGCTCGCCGCGCACGGAATCGGTGGCTTTGTTTACGACAAGCGCGGAACGGGAAGTTCGGGTGGCGACTTCACCGCGGATTTCATCCAACTTGCAGAAGACGCAGCGGCTGCGGCCACCCGGTTGGCGACACTGCCAGTGATTGATCGCGACCGGATTGGGTTCGCCGGTTTCAGCCAGGGTGGTTGGGTTGCTCCGCTGGCGGCTGAAAAGTACGGTGCAGCGAGAGCCGTGCTAGTTGCCTATGGCATGGTCGACTCTCCGCTCCACGAGGATCGATGGCAGTGCCTGCAAGCGTTGCGCTCCAAGGGCGGCACCCCACGCGATCTGGCCGAAGCGGGACAGCTGGTAGACGCCGCGCATCAGGCGCTTACCAGTGATCTCCGTGAAGGATGGCCAGCGTTTAAAGCGGTAGTGAAGCGCAACCGTGATCAGCCTTGGTTTCAGCATTTGGATGCGAGTGATTGCATAGCCGCAAGCTTTGCGGCCTACCCGGCGTGGGTCGTGCGAACCTTTGCCGGGCACCGCCTACCGCCAGGCATCAATTGGCGCTACGACTCCCGCGCGCTGCTCGCCGACTCATCCACGCCGATGCTGTGGTTGCTCGCGTCCGCGGACAGCGAAGCGGCTGCCGCCGACACGTCCGAAGCGGTGCATCAATTGGCTGCCGCCGGAAAACCGTTTGAAGTCGTGATGCTCGAAGGAGCAGAGCACGGCATGCTGATGCACCGACAAGGCGTCAACGGGCCGGAAACGACTGGCTACCATCCCGAGTACTTCGCTCGCATGATGGCTTTTTGGCAGCAGCGGTTTCTCTGAAACAGTCGCTGCCTTCTCGCCTGCAACGGGAGGAACGGGGTCGGATGTATTTCATCAGCCAAAGCCAGCCGCTGAGTGAGGAGTGAGCGCCAAGCTACCAGGATTACGAAGCCGAGCTG
>JBBSIY010000105.1:0-9760 GCA_038257785.1 Lysobacterales bacterium | reverse complement strand
ATCAGGTGTCGATGGGCGGCAAGGACTATGCCGTCGATTCCGGCTTTATCGTCTTCAACCCTTCGTGCTACCCCTTACTCTGCAAGCTGTTTGAGACGCTAGGCGTTGAATCGCAGCCGACGACCATGAGCTTTTCGGTGCAAAACGCGCGCAGCGGGCTTGAATACAACGCCGGCAATCTGGACGGCTTGTTCTGTCAGCGGCGTAATGTTTTTTCACCGCGGTTTATTGGAATGGTGCGCGGCATCACGCGCTTCTATCGGGAATCTCCCAGCCTGCTAGCCACGCAGGACGAGGGCCCAACCCTCGGTGACTATCTGCATGCGGGCGGCTACTCCCAAGCCTTCATTGATGATCACCTGATTCCGATGGCCTCGGCGCTGTGGTCATCGCCGTCGGATCAGGTACTCGCTTTTCCGGCGCGCTACTTGGTGCAATTCATGGCCAATCATCAGATGCTGCAGCTCAGTGACCGGCCGCAGTGGCGCGTTGTGAAGGGCGGCTCGTCTACCTACGTCAAGGCCTTGCTAGCAACCTGGCAGGTGCAGGTGCGAGCCAACCTGCCCGTCATCTCGGTTGCGCGTGACGATTCCGGTGTCGATGTGGCTAGCCACGCGGGCGTAGAACGCTTTGACCGAATTGTATTTGCCTGTCATAGCGACGAGGCTCTCGCACTGTTGAGTTGCCCGAGTGAAGCCGAGCGCGAGGTGTTGGGAGCGATCACCTATCAGCCCAACGAAACCGTGCTGCACACAGACCGACGCATTTTGCCGAGCCGTCGCAAAGCCTGGGCGGCGTGGAATGCCTACATCCCAGCGCAAGCCGATGGCCAATGTACGGTGAGCTACTGCATGAATCTGCTGCAGGGGTTCGAATCACCTGAGCCCTTTGTGGTCAGCTTAAACCGCACCGCGGACATTGATCCGAGCAAGATTATTGCCAAGATGCAGTATGCGCATCCGGTTTACAGCCACGCATCAGTCGCTGCACAAACGCGTCGAAATGAGATCAGCGGTCAGCGCCATACGCACTACGCCGGCGCGTGGTGGGGATGGGGTTTTCACGAAGACGGAATGCGCTCGGCGGTTGCAGCCGCATCCGAGCTGGGCAGTCGCTGGCCATGAGCGCGCCGCAAACCCACAGCGCCATCTACGCAGGCTGGGTGCGCCACCGCCGCTACTCGCCGCACGCACATGCGTTCCGCTATCGCATTTTTATGATGTTTGTTGATCTGGCCGAGCTCGATTCCATTTTTTATCGACGCTGGTTCTGGTCGGTAGGTCGTCGCAACATTGCGCAGTTCAAGCGCAGCGACTATCACGGCGACCCGGCGATCTCGCTCGACTTGGCGGTACGCCAGACGGTCGAGAAACTCGGCGGCGAGCCGCCGCCTGGACCAATTCGATTGCTGACCCAGCTGCGATACTTCGGCTACTGCTTCAATCCGGTCAGCTTTTACTACTGCTACGCCGCAGACGGACAGCAGCTGCACAGCATTCTCGCTGAAATCACCAACACACCCTGGCGCGAGCGTCACTGCTATCTTCTGCCCATCAGCGAATCCGAAGCCCACGGCAGCGCACAAGGCTGGCGCTTCGACAAGGCGTTCCACGTGTCGCCGTTCGTGCCGATGGAGCGTCGCTACGATTGGAGGTTTCAAACACCTGCCGACACCCTGCGCGTGCACATGGACGTGTTGAAAGAAGACCGCGCCGAAATTGATACCACTCTAGTATTGAGCCGACAAGAGCTAAGCGGCTGGGCGCTCGCCAAGTCTCTGTTGCTCTACCCATTTATGACGCTGCGGATTGTCGTAGCCATTCACTGGCAAGCGCTCTTGATCTGGTGCAGACGCAATCCGGTTTACGATCACCCCACAAAAGCCCATGGATAACACTGTGAACGAAGCTGCCGAGTCCGCAATACCCAACGAGCCTGAGCGCCAAATCAGCGCGGTGGCGTTGGGCGCGCTCGATCGAGCACTGCGGGGTCGCCTGCTGGCGCAGCTGGGCGCACTGCGTGACTGCGAGCTGCGGGTAGAGGACAGCGAAGGTCGCGTAACGCTAGGCATAGCTGCCGACGACCCTAGCAACACGCTGCGTGCAAACCTGCGCGTTCTTGATGCCGGCTTCTATCGCGCCGCTGCCGCCAATGGATCAGTGGGTGCCGCGGAAGCCTATATGGATGGCCTTTGGAGCTGCGATGACCTGGTCGCGCTGGTGCGCATACTGGTACGCAATCGCGATTTGCTCGATGGCATGGAAACCGGCAGCGCACGATTTGGCGGCTGGCTGATGCGCGGCCTTGAAACTCTGCGTCGCAACACGCGCCGAGGTAGCCAACGCAACATCGCCGCCCACTACGACCTGGGCAACGGATTGTTTGAGCTGTTCCTCGACTCGAACATGATGTACTCATCAGCTGTTTTCGCCGAGCCAACCGAAACGTTAGAGGTAGCGTCAGCGCGCAAGCTTGATCGGATTTGTCAGAAGCTCGAGCTCAGCGCCGCGACCAGAGTCGTCGAGATTGGCACGGGCTGGGGCGGCTTCGCCATCCATGCGGCCAAGCATTACGGCTGTCACGTCACCACCACGACAATCTCGCGAGAGCAGCATCAGCTGGCGCAAGCTCGCGTGCAAGACGCTGGCCTAAGTGAACGCATAACCCTGCTGCTCGAGGACTATCGGGATCTCAACGGCACATTTGATCGACTTGTATCAATCGAGATGATCGAGGCCATCGGCCACCAGTATCTAGATACCTATTTCGGCAAAGTGTGTGCGCTACTGAAGCCAGAAGGCATGGCGCTTATTCAGGCCATCACGATTGAAGACCATCGCTATGAGCAAGCGCTAAAGTCGGTCGATTTCATCAAGCGGCATATCTTTCCTGGCAGCTTTATCCCTTCTGTAAGCGCCATGCTAAACGCGTCCGCGCGCAGCAGTGATCTGCGGCTAGTCGACTTGGAAGATATAGGGCCCAGCTATGCCATTACCCTCAACCACTGGCGGCAGCGCTTCTTGGCGGCGCGCAAGCAGGTGGCGGCGCTTGGCTATCCAAAGCGCTTTGAGCGCATGTGGGAGTTTTATCTTGCCTACTGCGAAGGCGGCTTTATCGAGCGCTCCATTGGCGATGTACAGCTGTTGTTTACCCGTCCTGGCGCGCGTCGAGACTCATGGCTTCCCGACCTTTCGTCAACCGGGAAACGCACGTCATGAACATGTCGCAATTTGCGTGGTTGCCGAACGCACTGGGATTTCAGATTGTTTGGTGCGTGGCAGTGGGTGGCGCCGCACGCGGCTTCGCGTGGGCCGGGCCACTTGCACTGCTGGTGTTTGCCTGCGTGCAGCTGACGCTAAGTAAAACTCGCGGCAGCGATGTAAAGCTTATGGCAATAGCCACCGTGCTCGGCTTTGCGATTGACACGCTCTGGGTCCAGCTTGGCTGGATCGAGTTCCGCAGCGCGCAGCCCTTTTCAGCCGTTGCACCGATATGGATTGTTGCGATGTGGATGGGCTTTGCCCTGACGTTGAATCACTCGCTTGCAGGATTGAAGTCGCATCCCGCACTCGCGGTGATATTCGGCTTGGTCGGCGGTCCGCTGGCCTACTGGATTGCAGCCCAGGTGTGGGACGCTGCGACGATCAACGCGCACCTGCTTCCCTACATCGGATTAGCGGTTTCGTGGGCGTTGGTTACGCCGCTCCTTTTGCGCTTGGCAACGCGGTTTGACGCAACTTCGCCGCCTACACCGGCAGCAGCGTAAGTGTTTCCATTCGAACCATTGCTTGCGGTGTTTGCGATTTCAGTAGTGGCAATGGCCGCGACCTGGGAATTGCAGCGTCGCACCAACAACGCGGGCTATGTGGACGTAGTGTGGGCCGCGTTGATGGGCGGTGCGGCCATCTTCTATAGCGCCGTGGGTGCCGGAACCAGTGCGCCGAGATTGCTCGTTGCAATGCTCGGTGGTATTTGGGGCTTCAGACTGAGTCTGCATTTGCTCGCGCGCGTGCTGCATGAGGCCGAAGACGGTCGATACCGGTTTCTGCGCGAGCACTGGGGTGGCAGTCAGCTGAAGTTCTTTGGGTTCTTCATGCTACAGGCGGTGATGACCACCATATTCTCGCTGCCGTTTTTGGTCGCCGCGTCCAACTCGATGTCACGGCTCGGCCTTTGCGCTGTCGCGGCGGTGGCGGTGTGGCTCTTCAGCATTTGCGGCGAGAGCATTGCCGACTCTCAGCTCGCGCGCTTCCGGACCAATCCCTGCAACAAGGGCAAAACCTGTCGCGATGGCCTGTGGCGCTACTCGCGCCACCCGAACTACTTTTTTGAGTGGCTGCACTGGTTTAGCTACGTGTTGCTAAGCATCGGATCGCCATGGTGGTGGCTGAGCTTAGCCGGCCCCATCCTAATGGGCGTGTCCCTCATGTGGCTGACCGGTATACCGTTTACCGAAGCGCAATCGCTGCGCTCGCGCGGCGAAGACTACCGCCGCTACCAGCAAGAAACATCGGTGTTTTTTCCGTGGTTTCCTAAGAAAGCCGAGACCCGGGATTCCTGATTTGAGATTCGCCAAGCAGAGCAACGCTCCTGCGGCTGCATGTCGCGGGGCCTCCCGAGTCCCGAATCCCGTTTTATAAACCTACATTCCCAATCTATACACCCATGTCCCTAACCGACTACGCAGAACGCGGCCTTATTCCTGATTCACTTTTGCGCCTTGGCATTCGACGGTTGTGCGCACAGCGCCTGCGCGACGAGCGCGCCGGTAATGCCGTCGCAGCATGGGAGCGCTTTCGCGCCTTGCGCGACGAACTTCGGCGCAGCCCACTGGCGATCGAAACCGACGCCGCAAATCGTCAGCATTACGAGGTCCCCGCGCGGTTTTTTGAGCTGTGTCTGGGCAAGCGACTAAAGTACTCCAGCTGCTTCTATGCCAGCGGAACCGAGACGCTCGATCAGGCAGAAGAAGCGATGCTGGCCATCTACGGGGAGCGCGCTGAACTTGAGGATGGCCAGCGAATCCTCGAGCTTGGATGCGGCTGGGGCTCACTCACCCTGTGGATGGCGGAGAAGTTTCCGAACGCGCGCATCACCGGCGTTTCCAACTCAAAAGGCCAGCGTGAACACATTCTTCGCCAAGCAGAGCAGCGCGGGCTGAGCAACGTCGACATCATCACCTGCGACGTCAACACGCTCGACCTGCCGCACCGCTACGACCGTGTGGTCTCCATCGAAATGTTCGAGCACATGCGCAACTATCAAGGCCTGCTCGCCAACGTCGCGCGCTGGCTGAAGGACGACGGTCGACTTTTCGTACACATCTTCTGTCACCGCGAGCTGATGTATCCCTTTGAGACCGAAGGTGATGACAACTGGATGGGCCGCTATTTCTTCACTGGCGGGCTTATGCCGGCGGCCGACACACTGCTGCACTTCCAGGACGACCTAGTGCTCGATGACCAATGGCGGCTGTCGGGCACGCACTACGAGCGAACATCTAACCACTGGCTAGCTAATCAAGACGCCAATCAGGCCGAAGTGCTCAGCGTGCTGACGGAGGTCTACGGCAGCGCTGAGGCGAAGCGCTGGGCGCAGCGCTGGCGGATGTTTTGGATGGCCTGTGCCGAGCTATTCGGCTATGCCGATGGCAACGAGTGGATTGTCGGGCACTACCGGTTTAAGCGCAGGGCCTGAACGTCGGCAATTTGGGATTCGAAACTCGAAGTTCGGAGCGAGTCCCGCGCTGCTGCGAATCTCGATCGAAACTACTCCGTCACCGTGTTCGCCGGCTCAGCGGAGGCTGCTGCTGGCTTGCCCTTCGCCACACGCACACCGCGGCTTTGCATCCATGCGTCAAACTCTGCAGCGCTGAACTTCTCGCCCGGCTTACTCTCGTAGCGCCACGGCGTATTGTCGAACTCAGTTTTCTTTTGGTAGCCGGCGTAGCTATCGCCCGACGCGCTGGCACTAGCTAAGCATGCGTTCGTACGCAGCCGGAGAAGCACCGCATCAACCGCTAAAGACTCATCTCGGCGTCCGGCCAGCAGGCCAGAGGATGAGCCTTGGGTCAGCGGTGCGCCTGCAATTTCAGGCGTGAACGGCGCCACCAAAGAGGTTCGAACAGGAAGCGGCGTCGAAATCGCCGACTGGTCGCAGGTGAATGCAGCAACGGGCGCCGACGCCAGAACGAAAATTACACAAGCGAATCGCATGGCGCGCATCCCAATGAAAGTAATCGTTGCAGTGTAGGCGTCGCGCAGCAGGGAGGCAATCGACCCGCCGCGCCCAAACCAACAGCGCCACACAAGCGCGCAATGGCTCGCCCAAAACGCGGACAACTAGATATCGCTCAAAAAAAGAAAGCCCGGCCTAGGCCGGGCTTTCAAATTACACGTGTAGCAAGTCGTGCTTAGTTCTGCACGTTCAACTCGGTGCGACGGTTACGCGCGCGGCCGTCAGACGTATCGTTGGTATCGATCGGACGGCTCTCGCCGAAGCCGTTCGGACCCGCCAGACGCGAGGCATCAATGCCGTTGCTGGTCAGATACTCGTACACCGCTGCAGCGCGACGCTCAGACAGACCCTGATTGTAGCCATCGGTACCAACGGAGTCAGTGTGACCGGCAACTTCAACACGCAGCTCTGGGTACTTCTGCAGGATTGACACGGCCTCGGAAAGAATTGCAACCGCATCCGGACGCAGGGTGGACTTGTCGAAATCAAAGTTGACACCGCGCAGATCGATGGTGACCGGCACTGGGCAGCCATCCGGGCCAACCGTCTGACCGGCCTGCGAGTTCGGGCACTTGTCATTACAGTTGTTGACGCCGTCGCCGTCGTCATCCAGATCGGCACAGGTCGTGACCGGGGCCGCCGGAACAACCGGAGCGGGCTCGGGCGACATCGCCGCAGGTGCTGCACCCAACTTAACCAGCAGGGTCACTGAAGCGACGGTGTCGAGGAAGTACGACTCATCAATGTTTGAGGTGTCGTCGTTGTCAACGCGAATACCGTACTCGGCGCGCAGGCTCGTGCGGCTGTACTCAGCCTGCAAGCCAACGCCTGCCTGAACCATCAGGTCATTGCCGCGGCGATCAATCGGGCGGCCACCGCGCGGATCTGAAAACTCCTGCTCGTGACGCTGCAAGCCCGCACCAAACGAGACGTACGGCCACCAAGTTTCGCCCTCGTCACGCCAATGATAGCGACCAACCAAGCTACCGGAGTAGAGACTCCAATTCAGCTGGTTCGAATCCTGCCGCGGATTCGCGTGCTCGATCTGCACGTCCCACGACCAACGTGGCGCAAAGAACTTGCCGACGCCGACGCCTAGCACTGGCGGACGACCGATGTCGCGTTCGCTGTCAAATCGGCCCATGCCGGCGGAACCCGAAACGTACCAACGGTCATCGAAGTCGTCGGCAACGGCGACCTGTGCCAAACCGAGCGCGCCAAACAACGCGCCACAAAGAATCTTCTTATTCATCGACAACTCCTGTTGAAAATACGAACGTTCTATTGAAAATAGAAATGCTAAGCGCTGGGCATTCTTTTCATAATCGCAAGGATGCATACGCGCTCCCAGTCGACCATGATCATACTAGCAATAGCGGCCATCTCCTAACAATAATATAACTTCCTACGCATGACTTTCGTCCTACGTTCAGCTTTCTACAGCGCGAACAAGTCAATCAGGCGATGGATCGGCGTTGACTCAAAGCGCGAGGTGTCTCGCACCAGCTCCAAAATCTGCTTCACGCGCTGCGCCGGCAGATGGTCTGCGATGGCGGATTCAAACTTACTCAATAGGACAGGCACGCCCTCACTGCGACGTTCGCGATGGCCAATCGGGAAGTCGATAGACACCTTGTCGATACTGCTGCCATCCTTGAAAAACACTTGAATTGAGTTGCCGATGTAGCGCTTCTCTGCGTCGAAGTAGTCCTTGGTGAACTGCGGGTTCTCGCTTACCTGCATCTTGCCGCGCAGCGTGTCGATACGAGGATCTGCCGCCACAGCGTCGCCGTAATCATCCGCTGTCAATCGTCCAAAAATCATCGGCACGGCAATCATGTACTGCAGACAGTGATCGCGGTCCGCATAGTTGGCCAACGGCCCGGTCTTATCGATGATGCGGACGCCGGCCTCTTGGGTTTCGATCACGACTCTTTCGATCTGATCTAGCTTGCTGGCAACTAGCGGATGCAGCTGCATAGCGCATTCAACCGCGGTTTGCGCGTGGAACTCCGCTGGGTAGCTAATCTTGAAAAGGACGTTCTCCATCACGTAGCTTCCGAAGCCACGCTCGAACTCGAACGCCTTGCCCTTGAACGCCACGTCGTAAAAGCCCCACGTCTTGGCGCTGAGCGCACTGGGATACCCGACGCAGCCCTTCATCGCGTTGAATGCGTGGGTAACCGCGCGACGGCAAGCATCGCCCGCCGCCCAGCTCTTGCGGGGCCCGGCGTTTGGCGCATGGCGATAGGTGCGCAGCGCGCCGTTATCGATCCAGCTTTGTGAAACAGCATTGATGATTTCTTCTTTGCCGCCGCCCAACATGCGCGTCGCTAAGGCCGTCGAGGCGAGTCGAACCAAAATCACGTGGTCAAGCCCCACCCGGTTAAAGCTGTTTTGCAGCGCGTAGACGCCTTGGATTTCATGCGCTTTGATCGAGTACGCCAGCACATCGCGCACCGTCACTGGCTTGCTGCCAGTCTGCGCTGCCTGCCTCGAGACGTAGTCGCCGACGGCTAGAATCGCGCCCAAATTGTCAGACGGGTGACCCCACTCCGCGGCTAACCAGGTGTCGTTGAAATCAAGCCAGCGTACCTGCACGCCTATGTTGTACGCGGCCTGCACAGGATCAAGCTCCCACGACGTACCTGGCACTTTGACGCCGCCTGCCATCGTCGCGCCCGGCACAACCGGCCCAAGGTGCTTAACGCATTCAGGAAACTTCATCGCCAGCATGGAGCAAGCCAGGCTGTCCAGCAGCATGTAGCGCGCGGTGGTGAAGGCCTCTGGCGAACTCAAGTAGTAGTCGACAACATAATCCGCGATGTCGACCAGCGGTTGATCGGGATTGGGGCGCTTGGCGGATCGAATATCGTGGCTGCTCATGTCGGTGTAGGTTTTATAAGTCGGCTGAAATCAGAGCGCATAGTTTGCCAGATTGGCCCCGAGCCCGAGCGTTACAAATTGCATGCGCACTTGAGCAATTGCGCGAATCCGGGCACGTTACACATTCCATACGTCAGCGTATCGCCATGACCACCAGCCCCTACCCGCACTTGTTGAGCCCGCTTGATCTCGGATTTCGGTCGCTGCCCAACCGCGTGCTAATGGGTTCGATGCACACCGGGCTCGAGGACAAGTCATCGGACTATCCGAAGCTCGCCGCTTACTTCGCCGAGCGCGCGCGAGGCGGCGTTGGGCTGATTGTCACCGGCGGAATTTCGCCAAACATGGTGGGCTGGCTGAAACCGTTTTCCGGCAAGCTTTCGATGCCGTGGGAGGTGCGCCGACATACGCTGGTCACCCATGCCGTCCATGCCGAAGGTGGGGTAATTTGCCTGCAGCTGCTGCACGCCGGTCGCTACTCCTACCATCCTTTGTCAGTCGCGCCATCGGCGTTGAAAGCGCCAATTAATCCGTTCAAGCCGCGCGCGCTATCGTCGCGAGGCGTTGAGCGTCAGATTAAGGCGTTCGTGCGCAGCGCATGCCTGGCACGCGAGGCTGGCTACGACGGTGTCGAAGT